>CAJADF010000099.1 GCA_903938485.1 uncultured Methylococcaceae bacterium | reverse complement strand
CGTCTAGACCGAAGTTAGCCACTAAATGATAACTTGTTGAATTTGCAGAAACACCAGAAACAGAAGATGAAGAAGAGTTTTGGAAAAAGTTTATATTTCCACCACCATTCAATGTTAAAGCATAACCATTGGGTACTGCAGCAACATTACCACTTAAACCTCTATTATTGAAGACATAATCCACATCTAATGGCGTTGAGTTTAAGCTGCTAATACTTGAAATCAAGTTAGTAGACGCGTAACCCATGCTACTAAATGCTAATCCCAATATAGGCAATGCAATTATTTGTTTATATTTCATATAAGTTATCCTACATGTATGTAAAAGTTAAAAATCAGTATGTTCTTTGCCATTTAAGCTTCCTGCTTTTATTTTAGTCATCATCAACTAGCCCAATTGATACACCCAAATACTCTAAAGTAAACTTTTGTTTGTATTTCACCTTACCCAAACTTGACCAAAGCTTAATGATATTCTCTCATTTATTATTGGCGTATAGGTTACGGTTATATTACATAATCAAGTAATGTAATACAGTCAGATAAAATTCTATCTATTAACTTATTAAGCAGAGTTTATGCCAACAGGTACTGCTTAAATTAATATTTAAACATCTTTAAAAAAAACCAACAAGTGAATTTAAAAAATAACCAGTCAAGCCATTAATTTTAATATAAAATATAAATATAAAATGTTAGTAAACATAATTCTAATAAAAGTAATTGAAAAATTTTTTCTTAAATTAAGATTAGTAATAAGCCGATAATTAGAGAATATTAATCAATTCATGCTTAACCACTGTTGATTTAGTGCTGATTAATCAACACAATTAAAAAATCGAAATTAATAATAAACGCTATTCTTAAGCTTGGTAATAATTGATGTATGAGTTTCTGGCTTTTTTAAACTTCCCTGCTAAATCAGTTATAATAAAAAAAGATTACTTGTTATCACAAAAAAAAAATTTATATCAACTGTTGTAATAAAAATTATTTAATAACCTATTTTTTACAACAGATACTCCTATGATTTACCTCGATAAAATATGACACAAAAACTTTATATTCAAACTAATGGCTGTCAAATGAATGAATATGATTCCGACAAAATGCGGGATGTATTAGTTGCCTCACATGGGTTTGTATTAACTGACGACCCTAAACAAGCAGATGTTTTACTTTTAAACACTTGTTCTATACGTGAAAAAGCCCAAGAAAAAGTTTTCTCCGCTTTAGGAAAATGGCGCAAGATTAAAGATAAGCGACCTCATGTTATTATTGGAGTGGGAGGATGCGTAGCCAGTCAAGAAGGCAGCGCTATCCAGAAGAGAGTACCCTTTGTCGACATGGTATTTGGACCCCAAACACTTCACCGCCTGCCACAATTACTTGATCAAGTAAGAAATCAGCATAAACCTGTAGTAGATATTTCTTTTCCTGAAATTGAAAAATTTGATGCCTTACCAGACCCTAGAGCAGAAGGCCCAAAAGCATTTGTATCTATAATGGAAGGTTGTAGTAAATATTGCTCATTTTGTGTTGTCCCTTACACACGAGGAGAAGAAATAAGTCGTCCCCTTAACGACGTCATAGCAGAAATTACTACTTTAGCTAAACAAGGTGTTAGAGAAATTAATTTATTAGGGCAAAATGTAAACGCTTATCGTGGCTTTATGGATGATGGTGATATTGCAGACTTCTCGTTACTATTACATTTTGTTGCAGCTATTGAGGGTATCGATCGCTTACGATTCACAACTTCACACCCAGTCGAGTTTACTGATAGCTTAATCGAAGCCTTTGCTGAATTACCTCAATTGGTTGATCATTTACATTTACCGGTACAAAGTGGCTCTGATGGTATCCTTAAAATGATGAAACGTGGTCATAGCGTTGCTGATTACAAAGAAACGATAAGAAAACTTAGGGAGATTCGTCCAAATATAAGCTTATCCTCTGATTTTATTATCGGCTTTCCCGGTGAAACAGATGAACAATTTGAAGAAACCATGGATTTTATCAGTGAAATTGGTTTTGACTTATCCTTCAGTTTTATTTATAGCGCAAGACCCGGTACACCTGCTGCAGAATTACCCGATGATGTTCCAACCGAACTTAAAAAAGCACGTTTAGAACGTTTCCAAAATCGCATTAATGAAATGGCCAACACTATTTCAAAAAACATGATCGGCACTGTCCAAACCGTATTAGTTGAAGGGCAATCAAAGAAAAATGCCTTACAAATGCAAGGCCGTACCGAAAATAATAGAGTGGTTAATTTTATTGGTCACCCACGTTTGACGGGACATTTTGTTGATGTATTCATTGCAGAGGCATTACCCAACTCATTAAGAGGTCGAATTGTTGAAACCTCTGTTGATAATATTATTAATCAAGCAGAAACTGCCTCATGACGTCTCAAGAAATATTATTACTGCCTGCTGACAACGATAGACTATCAAATATATGTGGTGAATTAGATCTTCATATAAGACAAATTGAAAAAAGATTACACGTAGAAATCGCTAATAGAGGCAATCAATTCAAGATTAGTGGCCCTAAGGATTCTGTAAAAGCGGCCTGTGCCTTATTACAAAAATTATTTGCCAATACTGCACAAGAAGAACTAACAGCAGAAGCGATTCACCTTGCCATGCAAGATTCATCAATAGAACAATTACTAGCAACCTCTAATGAGCCCGAATCAGAAGTCGCAATAAAGACCAAATTTGGTTTAATAAAAGGTCGCGGACTTAACCAACAACATTATTTAAAAAAAATCCAGAGTCACGACATTAACTTTGGTGTTGGCCCTGCCGGAACCGGAAAAACTTATTTAGCTGTTGCGTGTGCTATCGACGCACTATTAAAAGAACAAGTCAGAAAAATTATACTCGTTAGACCTGCAGTTGAAGCTGGAGAGAAACTTGGATTTTTACCAGGTGATATGGCACAAAAAGTTGACCCCTATTTACGCCCTCTTTATGATGCTTTATATGAAATGCTCGGTTTTGAACGTGTCGAAAAAATGCTTGAAAAAGGTATGATAGAAGTTGCACCCTTAGCCTTTATGCGTGGGAGAACTTTAAATGATGCATTCATCATTCTTGACGAAGCTCAAAACACAACAACAGAACAAATCAAAATGTTTCTTACTCGCGTTGGATTTGGATCCACTGCTGTAATTACCGGCGATATTACGCAAATTGATCTACCTTCTGCAAAGATGTCTGGATTGACTCATGTCCTAGAGGTACTAAAAAATATTGAAGGCATTAGCTTTACATTTTTTGCTGTTCGTGATGTAGTCAGGCATCCTTTAGTACAACGTATAGTTTCTGCATACGAAGCCTATGAGCTTAAAACCAAAGTTGAATCATGAACTGGCTAGAAGTACAAATTGAAACAGACTCATTAAATTTACCCACAGAAGCACTATTACAATTATGGGTAGACACCACTCTTAAAGATTATAACAAAGATACTGAACTGGTTATTCGAATAGTCGATCTTAACGAAATCGCTACACTCAACGCACAATACCGTCAAAAAAATGGCCCTACCAATATACTCAGCTTTCCATTTGAAATTCCTGATTATGTTGAAATGAATCTATTAGGCGATTTAGTGATATGCGCATCAATACTTGAAAAAGAAGCGATAGAACAAAATAAATCTTTAAATGACCACTGGGCACATATAGTCATCCACGGCATCCTACATTTACTAAAGTTTGATCATCTTATTGATGAAGAAGCCCAAATAATGGAAGCAAAAGAAATTTATTTATTATCTGAATTAAACATTAAAAACCCTTATTTACAGGAATCCATTGCATGAGCGACGACCAACCTCCGAGTACTACCGCCCCTCGTAAACGCTGGGTTGAGAGATTAAGCCAAATCTTTTCTGGCGAGCCAGAAGATTTAGATGATTTACTCGACGTATTACGAGAGGCCAAAGAAAACCATGTACTTGATACTGATGCCTTAACTATGATTGAAGGCGTACTACAAGTATCTCAAATGCGCGTCAGGGATATTATGATTCCTAGGGTGCAAATGGTGGTGGTTCCTAAAGAGGCTGAACTTGAAACTATTTTTCCTTTAGTCATTGAGTTTTGCCATTCTCGTTACCCTGTAATTGATGGTGACCGCAGTAAAATTGTTGGTGTCTTATTAGCAAAAGACTTACTTGCCCATGTTTTACAAAATAAAAATCTTACGGTTGAGGATTTAATGCGCCCTGCTTGCGTAGTACCAGAAAGCAAACGATTAAACATTTTACTTAAAGAACTCCGTACCAATGGTAATCATATGGCTATAGTTGTCGATGAATATGGGCAGGCATCTGGATTAGTAACTATTGAAGATGTTCTTGAAGAAATCGTTGGTGAAATTGAAGATGAACATGATGATCATGATGATGAAGGTTATATTTTTCAACGCAGCTCAAATGAATTCATGATCAAAGCTCTTATACCCATTGATGAGTTCGATGAATATTTTTCAACTAATCTAACTACAGATGAATATGACACGATCGGTGGATTTATATTAAGTCAACTAGCACACATGCCCAAAAAAGGCGAAAGCTTAGTAGTTGACAATATGCGCTTTGAAATTATCAGAGCAGACAACCGACGTGTTCACTTGATTAAATTAAAAATTACTAAATAAAGCTAAAGGAATATGTCATGTCTATCCATACAGTATTGGTAACTGGCGGAGCTGGTTATATTGGTAGTCACGCTTGTGTAGAACTTTTAAATAGCGGATTTAATGTGGTTGTTGTTGATAATTTATCTAACAGTAAAGCCACATCACTAGATAGAGTAAAACAAATTACCGGTAAATCAGTTAGATTTTATGAAGCTGATATTCGCGACAAAGAAAAACTAAACAACATTTTTACCAAAGAAAAACCTACTACTGTAATACATTTTGCTGGCTTAAAAGCAGTCGGTGAATCTTGTGAACAACCGCATTTGTATTATCACAATAATGTGTTCGGTACGCTCGTATTAACCGAGGTCATGCAAGAGCATAATGTAAAACAATTGGTATTTAGCTCCTCTGCAACGGTGTATGGCATTACCGACAAAACCCAATATTCTGAAGATCTTCCCATCGGCGCAATTAATCCCTATGGCCGATCTAAAGCGATGGTTGAGGATATATTACGTGATTTGGCAGCGGCAGACAGTAAAACCAAACCCGATAAACCATGGAAAATTGCGTTATTACGCTATTTCAATCCAATCGGAGCCCATGATAGTGGCTTAATAGGTGAAGATCCAAATGGAATCCCAAATAATCTTATGCCTTATGTAGCGCAAGTTGCTATAGGTAAACTACCACAATTATCTGTATTTGGTGATGACTACCCTACTAAAGATGGTACTGGTGTAAGAGACTATATCCATGTAATAGATCTAGTGAAAGGACATATTAGCGCAATACATGCATTTAATAAGGAGCAATTTTTATCTGGAAATTGTAAAGCGTATAACTTAGGTGCAGGTCATGGCTATAGCGTACTTGATATCATAAACACCTTTGAGAAAATTACTGGTAAATCTATTAACTATAAAATATCACCTAGACGCAATGGTGATCTAGCAGAATACTATGCAAACCCAGAATTAGCTTTAAAAGAGCTTAATTGGAAAGTAGAAAAAACATTAAAAGATATGGTTGCCGACACTTGGAATTGGCAATCTAAAAACCCTCAAGGCTATCAATAATAAAAAAGGAGGTCATTATGTGCTGGAGTGGAGAAGCTTCAACTGTGCTAGCAAGCATTGGACTGACTAGTACCGTTTATTTTTATTATAAAAAAGAACCGGCCGCACTCTGTGCAGCTTTAGGTTATTTTTCTTTAATGGAAGTTTTACAAGCCTACACATACACAGTCATAGATGATTGCTCAAATCCAGGCAATCAAATAGCAACTTTATTAGGATATATTCATATTGCATTTCAACCATTTTTTGTAAATGCTGTTTCTATGCATTTCATCCCCGAAAAGGTAAAACAATGCATTGCTCCTACCGTCTATTTTATTTGCTTTATTGCTACGGTTTGCTTATTACTTAGATTGTATCCCTTTGAATGGTCACCTGCGTGTTATGAAGTAAAATCACGTTTTATATTATTTAGCCGATATATTGATTCATTCACTATGCCATTTTGCGGTCGCAGAATTTGTTCAATATCAGGTGATTGGCATATTGCTTGGGAATTACCCGCCAGAGCTAACCTTGTATTGTTCAATATGTATATCATTGCATCGTTTGTGATGCCGATAATTTATGGCTCTTGGCGCATGACAACTTACCATATTATTACAGGCCCATTCCTTGCCTATTTAACAACGAATAATCCAAATGAATGGGCTGCTGTCTGGTGCTTATATTCAATAGGTTTATTACTATTGCTTATTAAAACTCCCATTAGAAAACACTTATATGTTAAAAAGTGGTTTTGTTGGCCATTACTAGCAAAAAACTATCAACATGGATAATCGATCTTTCACAAATAGAATAATTATTCTTGACACAGAAACAACTGGCCTTAACCCTCAAGAGGGTCACAGAGTCATAGAAATTGGTTGTGTGGAAATGATTAAACGTCGTATCACCGGCAGACATTTTCATGTTTACATAAACCCGGACCGGCTTATTGATGAAGGAGCGATAGCCGTTCATGGTATTAGTAACGAATTCCTAGAAGATAAACCTCGATTTGAACAAATCTTAGAAGACTTCTTAGATTTTATTAAAAATGCTGAATTAGTAATACATAATGCACCTTTTGATGTTGGCTTTATTAATAATGAATTAGCACTAATCAATTCAACACTAGGTAAAGTTGAAGATTATAGCAAGGTATTCGACTCCCTCATCTATGCAAGAAAAAAGCATCCCGGCCAACGAAACAGCCTTGATGCTTTATGTAAGCGCTACGGTGTGGATAATAGCCAAAGAGATTTACACGGCGCCTTATTAGACGCAGAGATTCTTGCTGAAGTTTTTTTACTTATGACGGGGGGGCAGTCTTCGTTATTAGATGAAATAAACTTAGAAGAAAAGCAAATCTATAATGACACTGCAAAATATACGCTCAACAACAGACCTGCTTTAAAAATAATTACAAGTAACGAAATAGAGCGGCTTGCTCATCAACAGACATTATTAAATATTCAAAAATCCGGCGTGCAGTGCTTATGGCCTAATGCCAAAAGCACTGCACAATAATACTATTCCGCTTTTGGTTTAGCTCGACGTGAAGTAGAACCCATTCGCTTTTTACTTTTATCTATTTTTTTAGCCGTATCATCAAATCTTGAGCCTGAAGCACCTTCACTAAGTATAGAGATATTAAGTTGTTGACCCGCTACTCTAATTTTCTTCAACTCTTCAATTAATTCTTTTGGCATACCAGCAGGCAATTCAACCGTACTAAAACTATCTTGGATTCGTATGCGAGCGATATGATCTCCGTCGATACCCGTTTCATTAGCAATTGCCCCTACAATATTACCGGGTTTAACACCATGATTGTGCCCCACTTCAATACGGAATGTTTCCATTTCAATATCAGCACTTAAACCAAAACTTCGCTTTGGTTTACGCTCTCTATCAGATGTCCTCTCGCCTCTTTCTCTTCGCGGACGATCATCTCTGCTTGATCTATCATCTCTGTCTCTGTCCCTACTCTCATGAGCTTTTTTAGGCAGGTTTTGCAATAACAAGGGAGTCTCTCCCTGTACAATTTTAGCTAAAGCCGCTGCAATTTCTAAAGCTGAAACGTTGTGCTCTTGTTGATATTGATCTAATAATTGTGAGAAAAAGCTTAATTCTTGACTCGCTAAAGTGTCAGTAATGTTTTGTTTAAAGCGTGAAATACGTTTATTATTGATAACTTCCGTTGACGGCAAGCCCATTTCTTCAATTTTTTGTTTAGTCGCTTTCTCTATATTTCCTAATAACTTACGTTCTCTAGGTGCTATAAATAAGATTGCATCACCAGATCGCCCTGCCCGACCTGTTCGACCAATACGATGAATATAAGACTCAGTATCATAAGGGATATCATAATTTACAACATGCGTAATACGATCCACATCTAAGCCTCGCGCGGCAACATCTGTTGCTAATAAAATATCTAACTTACCATTTTTAAGATGCGCAATAGTTCGCTCTCTCAACGCTTGTGACATATCACCATTAATAGCCGCAGCCGAATAACCTCTTGCCTCTAATTTTTCAGCTAATTCGATAGTTGCTGTCTTAGTCCGCACAAAAATAATCATACCATCAAAGGTTTCTGCCTCAAGGATACGAGTTAAAGCATCTAACTTATGGACACCACTCACCATCCAAAAACGCTGACGGATGTTCTCTGCAGAAGCTGTTGTAACCTTAATAGTAACTTGCTCAGGATTTGTTAAATATTCTTGTGCTATTTTGCGAATAACCGATGGCATCGTCGCAGAGAATAATGCAATTTGGATATCATCTGGCGTTTGTTCTAATACCCATTCAACATCATCGATAAAGCCCATGCGTAACATTTCATCAGCTTCATCTAAAACTAATACTTTTAAAGTATCTAAATTTAAAGTACCTTTACGCATGTGATCCATAACTCGACCTGGCGTACCTACAACCACATGAGCGCCTCTTTTAAGTTGGCGTAATTGAGTGCTGTAATCTTGACCGCCATAAATAGGTAACACGTGAAAACCTTTCATATGCGCCGCATACTTTTGAAACGCTTCTGCAACTTGAATAGCTAACTCACGTGTAGGAGCCAAAACTAATACTTGTGGATCTTTTTGACGCAAATCAATACGAGAAAGTATGGGTAGTGCGAAAGCAGCAGTTTTACCTGTTCCTGTCTGCGCTTGACCCAATACATCTTTGCCTTGTAGCATAAACGGGATAACTTGCGCTTGAATAGGTGAAGGTGTTTCATACCCCACATCATCCAATGCTTTTAGCACAGGATCAATCAGTGCTAATTCACGGAAAGTGGTTAATGTTGAAACATCATTGGACATGTATTTACCTGTATGGAATTTATAGAATGCGCATTAAGCGCGAGGAACTGTTTGTTAATCAATCTATTGTACCTGATATTTATCAATCTTGCAGTATAAGATAACCGTAAATCAAAATTTATAAAGCATTCAAGCTCGTTCAAGAACAATACTTACACGCATTTTTTTACAAAAACATTAAATTTAACAAATAGCTCGCAGTACCTTTTTTATGTGTTTGCTTGTTATAATGAAGATTATTTGTAACAGATTCAATTTATATCGAGAGATTGCATGATTCAAGGTAGTATCGTAGCGCTAGTAACACCCATGTTTAATAACGGTGCAATAGATAAGGATAGTCTTAAAAAAATAATTGAGTTCCACGTTGAACAAGGTACTGACGCACTTGTTGCTGTAGGCACAACTGGTGAATCAGCAACGTTATCTGAAGCTGAGCATTGCGATGTTATAAAAACTATTGTTGAATTTGTTAATGGAAGAATACCTGTCATTGCAGGAACTGGCGCCAATTCAACTTTAGAGGCCATTAATCTAACGGGCAAAGCTAAAGAACTTGGCGCTGATGCATGTTTAATCGTTACACCTTATTACAACAAACCTACACAAGAAGGTTTGTATCTGCATCATAAAGCTATTGCTGAAGCTGTTGACATTCCCCAAATTTTATATAACGTCCCAGGAAGAACCGCTTGCGATATGTTGCCAGAAACAGTTGGCCGATTATCAGAAATAAGCAATATAGTCGGAGTTAAAGAAGCAACAGGAGAACTTGATAGGGTCGCCCAAATTAGATCTTTAACGGGCCCTGATTTTGGTATTTATACTGGTGATGACGCCAGTAGTCGTGAGTTTTGTTTATTAGGTGGCAATGGAACAATAACTGTTACCGGTAATGTTGCGCCACGCTTAGTGCATGAAATGATTACTGCTGCAATGCAAGGAAAAGCAGATATTGCCTTAGCAGTAGACAACAAACTAACTGACTTACATAAATATCTTTTTATTCAATCAAACCCGATACCCGTTAAATGGGCTGTAGCTGAAATGGGATTAATGTCTCAAGGAATTCGTTTACCACTCACATGGCTAACAGAAGACTGTTACGCAATAGTTCGTGACGCCATGCAAAAGGCTGAAATAATATAATGAAACAAAGGTTAATTCTTCTTATCGCAATCAGCTCTGCTTTAATAAATATTTCAGCATGTACGTATATTAAAAATTTGTTTCCGGATAAGGAAAAGGACTATCAATACACCACTGAAATTCCACCTCTAAATCTGCCAGAAGATTTAAAACGTGACCAACAGATAAGTTTAGTTGCTAATACCAAGAATAAATCAACTTCCAACACCAACTCTGTTGAACCTACAAAAATAGACTCCCAACTTAGCCATAATATTGGAACAGAAAAAATCAGTAACAGTGATGACGCGCATAAATCAAACACCATTATTGAATCTGAGGAGTCATTAATTGATAATACAGCAAAAGTTAATGAAAGTAGTTTTGTTAAAAGACTACAGATAATTGAACAAGACAATCAATTTGAACTTAATACACCCGCACTATATGCATGGCGTAATATTAATAAAGTATTAAGCAGAAAAGCTATTGAGATTATTGATCGTAACCAAGATACAAAGATATTTACAGTACATTTCGACCCAGATGAACAAAAAGTAGTCGAAGAATCTTATTGGCAAAAGACCGTTTCTTTCTTTGAAGACTTAGGACCAACTAATGATATTTATTTTGTAAAATTACAAGAAACCAATCAAAAAACCACACTCATATATATTGTGGATGAACATGATAAAAAATTAATAAATACAAGCAGTAATCAATTATTGAGTATTATAAAAACTGCGCTCAAAGAAGACCTAATTAAACAATAATACAATATCACGCTTGCTTCAACTAGAAGTGTAATTCGTAATCAAATCGAATTACTCAGGGTAAATAAAAACATCAACTTAGCTATTAAACATGTTAAAAATAACTGGCTCCTCTGCTTTATCGGACTTTCGAATCAATCGCCTGCTCTCAGATATTACTGTGATTGAACCTAATATTAAGTCACTCGCTGCTCAATACATACACTTCATTGACTCAGACACAGAACTTTCTGATGCAGAACATAACACTTTAAGACAACTATTAAATTACGGTTCAATTTTTCAGAATACACAACAAGTTAGCGAGATTATTTTAGTAGTACCACGTTCAGGCACACAGTCACCTTGGTCAAGTAAAGCAACTGAAATAGCTCACCGCTGTGGATTATCAAATATCATCCGTATCGAGCGTGGTATAGAATATCAGCTTACGTCATCAACTAAACATTCAGTTGATATTAACAAAAAAATAGCTGCTATATTACATGACCGAATGACCCAAAGTGTCTGTATAAATAATCTAGAACCTGATTTATTCTCGCAGCAAACTCCGCTAGAACTTGTTTACATTAATTTATTAACAAATGGAATAGACGCATTACACAAAGCTAATTCAGAGATGGGCTTAGCCTTATCATCAGATGAAATTGAATATCTACACGAAAGTTTTACTACACTAGGAAGAAATCCAAGTGATGTGGAGTTAATGATGTTTGCACAAGCTAATTCAGAGCATTGCCGCCATAAAATTTTCAACGCCACTTGGACTATTGATGGTATTGAACAAGCTCAATCTTTATTTAGCATGATAAAAAATACTGCTACTCGTAGTCCAGTCGATATCCTATCGGCTTATCATGACAATTCATCTGTTGCTGTTGGAGCAACTGATACTCAAGTATTCATTCGCAATGCCTTAACAGGTAGATATGCCTATACGACTGAAGACGTACCTTTCTTAATGAAGGTCGAAACACACAATCACCCAACAGCCATTTCCCCTTTTCCTGGCGCAGCTACTGGGTCAGGTGGCGAAATCAGAGACGAAGGCGCTACAGGCAGAGGATCACATACTAAAGCAGGCTTAACGGGATTTTCAGTTTCACACTTAAAAATCCCTGGTTTTCCACAACCATGGGAACAGGATAATGGCAAACCAGATCGTATCTCTTCAGCACTTGATATTATGCTAGAAGGCCCATTAGGTGGAGCCGCTTTTAATAATGAGTTTGGCAGACCTAATATTGCTGGTTACTTTAGAAATTTTGAGCAAACTGCTCCAAGCACTTCAAAGAAAGAATTTTACGGTTATCACAAACCTATCATGATAGCCGGAGGCATGGGAAACATTCGCCCCATGCTTATCGATAAACACCCTATTCCACCAGGCTCATTAATTATTATTCTTGGCGGGCCTGCTATGTTAATTGGTTTAGGGGGTGGAGCAGCATCTTCACAAACCTCAGGATCTGGTTCAGAAGATTTAGATTACGCCTCGGTACAACGAGAAAATCCTGAAATGGAACGCCGTTGTCAAGAAGTTATTAATCATTGTAATTCCCTAGGTATTGAAACTCCAATCATTTCAATCCATGACATCGGTGCCGGAGGATTATCAAACGCAGTTCCTGAAATTATTCATGACTGTAATCGTGGGGGGCGCTTCGAATTACGCAATGTAAATATTGCTGATAAAGGTATGTCACCAATGCAAATATGGTGTAACGAAGCTCAAGAACGCTATGTAATTGCAATTAAACCAGAATCACTCGATCTGTTCGCAGCATTTTGTGAACGAGAACATTGTTTGTATGCAGTCATAGGAGAAGCTACTGAAGAAGAACATCTCCAACTAAACGATTCGCTCCATGCTTTAAAACCAGTTGATATCCCGATGTCTATATTATTTGGTAAACCACCTAAAATGCATAGACATGCAGCTCATCTTCCACCAGTAACTCATAAATTAGACTTTTCAGATGTAAACATTAATGATGCGGTAAAACGCGTACTATCTTTCCCTGCTGTTGCTGATAAAAGCTTTTTAATTAATATCGGTGATAGATCTGTTACTGGCTTAGTTGCCAGAGACCAAATGGTTGGCCCCTGGCAAGTACCAGTAGCTGATGTTGCGGTTACTGCATCTGGCTTTTATGCTAAAACTGGCGAAGCAATGGCAATGGGGGAACGCGCACCTATCGCAGTCGTAAATGCTCCCGCATCTGGACGCATGGCTATTGGAGAAGCAATTACCAATATTGCCGCTGCGAATATAACAGCCCTCAATAAAATCAAATTATCTGCTAATTGGATGACTGCTGCTGGATATAAAGATGAAGATGCTAAATTGTATGACACCGTAAAAGCGATAGGTATGGAGCTATGTCCAACTTTAGGCATCGCTATTCCAGTCGGCAAAGACTCATTATCAATGAAAACTGTCTGGAACGAAGATGGCGAAGATAAAATAATGACGTCCCCTTTGTCTTTAGTAGTTACAGCGTTTGCACCTGTAAAAGACATTAGTAAAACACTGACGCCACAATTAAAATGGCTGGAAAACGAAGACACCTTTTTAGTATTCATTAATTTAGGAAAATCCAGACTTGGCGGATCAATTTTAGCTCAGGTCTATAATCAAATAGGCGAAACACGAGAATGCCCAGATTTAGACGAGCCGTTATTACTTAAAGCATTTTTTACTGCTATTCAATCCCTAAATAGTGAAAATAAAATACTTAGTTATCATGACCGCTCAGACGGAGGATTACTGACCACTATTTCTGAGATGATGTTTGCTAGTCGTTTAGGGGCAACTATTTCTATTGACAAGATAGGTAAGGATTATTTATCTGCCCTATTTAATGAAGAACTTGGTGTAGCGATTCAAGTAAAAGCAAGTGATTGTGACTTTGTAATCAAAGCGCTTGAAACTGCTGGATTAGAAAATAATACCAACTTATTAGGTATAGTCACAAAAGAACCCATACTTAACATTAACTTTAAAAACGAACTTATCTATTCAGAAAGCCGTTCTAAATTACAAAGGATTTGGTCAGAAGTCAGCTATAGAATGCAAGCATTGCGTGACAACCCAGATTGTGCAAAACAACAGTTTGAAAACATATTAGATGATAACGACCCTGGCTTAAGTGCCTCATTAAGCTTTGATATCAACGCTGAAATGATAACACCACTTTCCAGAAAGTTAAGACCTAAGGTTGCAATTTTAAGAGAGCAAGGTGTAAATGGTCATGTAGAAATGGCCGCTGCATTTGATAGAGCCGGCTTTACTTGTATCGACGTGCATATGACTGACATCATAAGTGGTAGACTTAGCCTTGACGACTTCACTGGCCTAGTGGCTTGTGGTGGATTTTCATACGGTGACGTTTTAGGTGCAGGGGGTGGCTGGGCAAAATCAATCCTATTTAATACACGTGCAAGAGAAGAATTTACTCGCTTCTTCAACCGACCAGATACATTTGGCTTAGGTGTATGTAATGGTTGCCAAATGATGTCCGGTTTAAAAGAAATTATTCCTGGCGCAGAACATTGGCCCAGTTTTAAACGCAACTATTCTGAACAATTTGAAGCTCGCGTTACAATGGTTGAAATTAATGCCTCACCTTCAATATTCTTTACCGACATGGCAGGCACTAAAATTCCAGTTGCCGTTGCACATGGAGAAGGTAGAGCAGAATTTGCAAATGATATTCAAATTGCTATTGATTCAAACAACATTGCCGTTTCTTATATTGATAACTACGGTAACATCACAACAAAATTTCCTGCTAATCCTAATGGATCCCCTATGGGAATAACAGGTGTAACAAATTCAGATGGTCGTTTTACTATTATGATGCCCCATCCAGAACGTTGCTTTAGAACCTTACAAAACTCATGGCATCCTGAAGAGTGGCAAGAGTATGGAGCTTGGATGAGAATGTTCAGAAATGCTAAAGTATGGACAGAAGGCTTAGAATAGCTGATAACATCAAAACTCAAATCACTCTACATTATCAATTAAAATAACAGGATGATGAATGCCATCGATAAGTTCTAAACATATCTCAACTGCACTTTTAGTGTTTAGCATATTTATTACCCTAACTTTTCCTGATGTATTAACAGAATTAGTAGTTGAAGCTATTCACATTATTATTGAGATAGTAGTAGAAATATCTGACGTGATTTTTGAAGCCGTTGAATCTATGTTAGATCAATTTGTCGAACATTCGTTTCATACCGAATTACATGATACACAGATAATCGTTTTTTACATTATATTAAGTGTTTTAATGATTCCTGGTTATTTAATCGCTAGAATATTGCCTAAACTGTATTTTTATTTAGAAAGCAAAATAACCACAACTTATCAAAGTAGAAAATTAGAGTCGCAACTGTATTGGTTGGGACTATCAAGAAATGATAAAATTAAGCTTGGCATAATGATAATGAGCGGTCTTTACATCGCTTCTTTTTTTATAATGTAATACGAAATAAAGTCCAGAATAACTAGAATATGACGATTAAAAAAGTACAACCCAACAAGGACAAACTAAATCAGATCGTAACGGATGCAAGACGCAACCAAGAGTTAAGAGAACAATCTTACAGAGGACAAGCGCTTAAACTTTATCCCTGGATATGTGGACGTTGCGCAAGAGAGTTTACACATACCACTATAACTGAATTAACAGTCCATCACAAAAACCATAACCATGATGACAATCCTAGTGATGGAAGCAACTGGGAATTACTTTGTCTTTATTGCCACGATAACGAGCATCAACGCTATGAAGAAACTCGTTTTGTAAGTACCCAAAAGACCAGTAGCAGTGCAAATATTTCAACTCACAACCCATTTGCTAAATTGAAAGGTTTGCTAGATTCAAAGAAACAATAAAGAATCAATACCTTTATTAGCAAGTAGATCTGCTCTTTCATTACCAACGTTACCCGAGTGGCCTTTAATCCAAAGCCACTCAATATAGTGATCTGTTATTAATCCATCCAATCTACGCCATAAATCCTCATTTTTAACAGCTGTTTTACTCACAGTTTTCCAATCTCTTTTTTTCCAATTAGGCATCCAATCAGTTATACCTTTAAGCACATAACTTGAATCACTATAAAGCTTAACAGAACAGGATTGTTTCAAAATCTCTAAGGCTTTTATAACGGCCATTAATTCCATGCGATTATTTGTAGTGTGTTTCTCAGCACCCAACAATTCTTTTTCTATACCGTTGTAATTAAGAATCGCACCCCAACCACCTGGACCAGGGTTACCACGACAAGCACCATCAGTATAAACAACTACTATATTACTCATGACTGTTATTTTGGGTGATTGCATTCATAGTATTAACTAGGCTAAATTGCTTATTTGCATTTGTCACAGGTGTTAAAGGGATAATATTATATCTGCGTTTTATAGATCTTATAGCATAAGCATTGTAAAAATATGAAAAGCCATCATTAATGAAACGGCCTTGCTTTGTTGTAAAATTATCTAAATTAAATTTAGAAGATGAAGTTACTTCAAAATTTAATAGTTTTAACCAATCTAATGTTCTAGAGCGAGATATAAAATAACCACGCCAAGAATCAGACATTTTCTTATCTAATAAAAATTGATATCTTACCCAAATACTTAAAGGATTAAAATTAATTATAATTAATATACCCTCAGGCTTTAATACACGTTCAATTTCTCGCATAGTTTGGAATCTATGCGTATCAAACTCTAGCAAATGTGGCACAATCACCATATCCATAGATTCAGATTGAACCGGTAAGGCAAAAGCTTTAGCTTTTATGTGTTGTGCATTATCAGCACCCATCCCTTTTGTATCAATCACAGTAAACTGCTTATATAAATCACAATCAATATATTCATTTTCCCAATTTAAACCACCAATTTGTAAGATATTTTGCTGACAACTTACTGTAACGGCTTTTTGGAGATATTCTACTTCTAAGTCTCTTAGCAACTTACCTCTTGGTGTTTGATACCAAGCAAATAAAAAATTACGCTTCATTAATTACATCCATTACTGTCTAGTCATAATGATATTTACATAAAAAAATGGTATCATTAAATTAAAGAAAGTAAATATAAAGTAAGGTTTAAAAATGATACGAGTTAAATTTAACCGGTCGATTAATCTATTGTTACTGTCCTCATCATTAACATTACTGGGTTGTACAGACACCCCCAAACAAGGTTTAAATTTAACTGATAATGCTCCCAGTTACCCTGTTCAAGATGATAACAGTGGCAGGCATCTATATCACAATCTCCATTTACACAACGCATCAAAAACTGCTTCTAATCATAAGAACACTGTTTGGGAGCGCATGTTATCTCTATACTCTCTTCCAGAAATCAACAATCCCCGTGTCGATAGAGAATTATATTGGTATTTAGATCACCCTGCGGCCCTTGCAATCATACAACAACGCGCAGAACCCTACCTTAGTCATATATTAGATGAGATAGAAGCTAAAAATATGCCGGGCGAATTGGCTTTATTACCTGTCGTTGAAAGTGCCTTTGTCCCCGATGCTTATTCAAAAGCTGATGCATCTGGGCTTTGGCAATTTGTGCCAGCTACAGGCCGAGAATATGGCTTACAACAAAATGATTGGTATGATGGTCGTAAAGATATTTATGCTTCAACCAAAGCAGCGACTACCTACCTAAAAGAATTAAATGAAACCTTTGATGGTGATTGGTTGTTAGCGTTAGCCTCTTATAATTGTGGCAAAGGTAGATTGAAAAAATCTATCGATAAAAATGCAGAACTCAATCTGCCCACTGATTATTGGTCATTAGATTTACCCGATGAAACACAAGACTATGTGCCACGTTTATTAGCCATTGCTAAAATATTTGGTAATGCTGATGAATATAATGTGCATTTGCAACATATTCCAAACAGACCTTACTTTGAAGTAGTTGACATTAAATCACCTCTTGATTTAAACAAAGCAGCAGAATTAGCTAACACCCCGCTACATGTGTTTTTAAAATTAAACCCTGGTTTCAACAAAGGCAGTACAGCGCCACAAGGCCCTCATCGTCTTTTAGTACCAGTTGCGCACGCAGAAAACTTTAAAAACAAACTCGCGGCACTACCTTTGGCAGAAAGAGTCACCTTAAAACCCATTATTGCACCGCGTCCCACTCAAACAGCATTACATACGGACAATCGCGAAGACTTACTTAAGCCAATTACCATGGCTTACAAAGTTAAAGCAGGTGAAAGTTTAGCTAGTATTGCCACCAAGAATCACACTACACCAAAAGCCTTACGAGTTTTAAATCATTTAAAGAGCGACGCAATACATCTAGGTATGAATATTCAAATTCCTAATGAAGCCAAGCCTAACCTAAACAAAACGGTCTTAGCGCAACTAGAAAAAACTACAAAACTAAAATTACCGACTACCCAAAGCTACGAAGTTAAAAAAGGTGATACTTTATACAGCATCTCGCAACGGTATTCAGTATCTGCAAAAGACTTGGCCACTTGGAACAATGTTGAATTAAAAACGGCTTTGGCACCGGGTAAAAAACTAACTATAAAAGCGATGACTCAACAAGTTGCAAGTGTAGCGCCACTGCGCTTGGTTAATTACACCGTTGTTAAAAACGACTCACTGGATCATATATCTAAAAAGTTTAACGTGCCAGTCAATGACCTGCGTAGAACTAATGCCACAGCCCTCTCTAAAGGCTTG
>CAJADF010000098.1 GCA_903938485.1 uncultured Methylococcaceae bacterium | reverse complement strand
TTGCTGGTCTGTTGATATATCAACACAATATCAACAGTAACTGTTGATATTCCAGCAAATAGTTCTATTGCGTTTCTTTTAATACATTGATTAATAAATAGTTTATTTTTGGCACGTAATTTGCTAAAAGTGCTTTATGTGTCTGAAATCATTCACAAGCACTTACTTTTCCTTGATTAAAAATTTAAACGATGAATAAAAGAAGCATTACATTTGGTCTTATAGCATTATTGTTTCCTGTTATTACCTTAGCTTGGTGGAATGAGGACTGGAGTTCTCGTCGCCAAGTGAGTGTCGATGCCACTGCTACGGGTGCAGATATCCAAGAAACAGTCAGTGATATACCAATTTTGATTCGCTTGCATGCGGGTAATTTTGGATTCTTTTCAGAATTGGCTGAGCAAGGTCGTGATATCCGATTTTTAAAAGATGACAAAACGCCCCTTAATTATGAAATTGAAGCGGTAGATACCTTAAGTGAAATCGGTCTGGTTTGGGTGCGTTTGTCTCAAGTGCGTGGAGGTGTTGCCGATGATAAGTTCTGGTTGTATTACGGTAATCAAAATGCGCCTGATGGTTCAGATCCTAAAGGCCTTTACGACACACCGCAAAGTTTGGTGTATCACTTTAAAGACGGTGAGGTTTTGCCTCAAGATGCTACCGCTTACGGGAGTAACGCGACAGATTCTAAAGCGCAAATTGAGCCTGCTGGTTGGATAGGTGCTGCTGCAAAATTTAGTGGCACGGGTGCAATTAGTGTTAACCCGTTACCACAACTAGCCATAGCTGCTGATAAAGGTTGGACTTTTTCTACTTGGTTTAAATTTGATCAACCACAAGCAAATGTACAGCTTTTAACGGCTAAAGAAGGCGCTAACGGTTTAAGTATAGATCTGCAAGGTACTTCATTAGTAGCGCATTGGGTAGGTGTAAGTGGTTCAGTAGACACGGCGCCTATTAATGTTACACAAGGCCAGTGGCAACAATTGGTAGTGGTTGCTAAAGCCGATAAGCTGGATGTTTATCTTAATGGCGCAATTGCGGCTACTGCTCCAATTAGTTTAAGTGCTGTTAATCCAACTATTGTATTGGGTAACAATTACATTGGTTTATTAGATGAAGTACAAATCGCTGCAACCGCTAGAAGTGCAGATTGGGTTAAGTTAAGTTTCCGTAGCCAAAGCCCGGATTTTTCGGTGCTTAATTTTGGCGAAGATGAGTCAAATGGTGATGCTGGTGCAGGCCATTTTATGGTTATTGTCCAAAACGTTACCGTTGATGGCTGGGTGGTTATTGGTTTAACACTTATTATGTTAGTAGTGGCTATTTGGGTGATGATTACCAAAACTATAATTATCAATAGAGTCACTAAAGATAATAAAGCCTTCTTAGAAAAGTATCGTCAGTTAGATCCTAAGCATTTAGGTGATTTGGATGCTGATGACGAACAAGATGAGTCAGATATCGATTGGGTATCCGCTTTGGTAGGAAAGCATGATCATTTTCAGAGTTCTTCACTTTATCATTTGTATCACACTGCCATCCATGAGCTTAAACAGTTACAGGGCGATGTTAACCAAACAGTCACTTCAGAAGCTTGGAATTATTTACATGTCAAACTTGATTCTCAAATTGTAACTGAGAGTCAGCGTCTTAATAAAAATATGGTGTTGTTAACGATTGCGATTGCGGGTGGGCCATTTTTAGGATTGTTGGGCACGGTAGTAGGGGTAATGATTACCTTCGCGGCCATTGCTGCATCAGGCGATGTAAATATTAACTCTATTGCGCCAGGTATTGCGGCGGCGTTGTTAGCAACTGTAGCGGGCTTAGCGGTAGCGATTCCAGCCTTGTTTGCTTATAACTACTTATTAACTCAAATTAAGGATATTACTGCCAGTATGCGTATTTTTGCAGATGAGTTTTTAGCCTTATTGTCAATGCGTGCCGCCCAACAGCAAAAAAAGTGAGTTAAACCATGAAAGTTGAATCAGAAGAGAAGGTATACGACGACATTAACATTACGCCCATGCTGGATGTGGCTTATGTATTGTTGTTAATTTTTATCATTATGACCACTGCAACGGTGCAAGGCATAACGGTAAATTTACCCAAAGCCAGTAGCACGCCTTCATTGTCTAAGCCTAAAACAAAAGCAATATCTATAACACCAGACGGCACTATCTATTTAGATACCTATCCCGTTTCAGTGCAAGAACTAGAGACCCGCTTAGCACAATTTAAAGCGGCGGTGCCTGATTTGCCTGTGGTTGTTAAAGCGGATGCAAGTGTGCAATATCAAAAAGTGATAGAGGTATTGGATGTGGTGACGCGTTTGCAAATAACCCAATTGGGTTTAGTGACTCAAAAATTAGTGAAGTAGTGGCTAGTTATTACGATGGAAGAAAAGAAATTTGCGTGGTTACGTCGTTTGCCTGTTTTGTTGGGCGTGGGGTCGGTTTTATTGATTGTAGTGGGTATTATTGTTTTAAAAGATTTGTTTCCTAAGCCACCGCATGCAAAAAAAGTGGCGCAACAAATTACCATGATTCAGCCACCGCCACCACCTCCGCCACCACCGGAAGTAAAGCCACCGGAGCCTGAGGTTAAAGAAGAAAAAATCGAAGAACCTGAACCGGAGCCAGAACCAGAGCCAACGCCAGAAGAATCAAATGAGCCACCCGCAGAAGAGTTGGGCTTGGATGCGGATGGCGCCGCGGGTGCAGATGGTTTTGGCTTAGCAGCGCGTAAGGGTGGTCGGTCTATTTTAGGTGGTGGTGGCGGTAACGCTGTTATTTGGTATGGCGGCCAAATTATTAATCATTTACAAGATGATTTGCAATCTGCTTTGGAAGTCTTGCCCGCAATCTCATCAGCCAAGTCGGGCTGTTCAGTTGTTGTAAGTGTATGGGTAAGTCCAGAGGGTAGTATTAATCGTACTGAGTTAACTTCAGGTAGCGGGCAAACAGAAGTTGATCAAACAATACGAGCGGCTTTATTAAAAGTACATTCTAGTCTTGGTAAAG
>CAJADF010000097.1 GCA_903938485.1 uncultured Methylococcaceae bacterium | reverse complement strand
GCTGATGCAAATTTGAAATTAGCTTATCAAAATCTTAATCGTGCGGATGCACATTTGAATTTAGTTTATCAAAATCTTAATCGGGCCGATGCACATTTGAATTTAACTTATCAAAATCTTAATCGTGCCGATGCACATTTAGATTTACCTTATTCAAATCTTAACCGTATCGAAGTAATTTTGAATTTGCCTTATTTAAATATGTATCGTACCGATACATATTTTGATTTACCTGTCTCAAATCTTTATCGGTACCAAAAGACGCTTTATTTAGGCTGAACGATGTTAGAGTTACAAGGCATAAACGTGAAGATGTGCAATTTTTGCAGTTTTAATATTGCAAAAATTGCATGCTTTATTATGTTTTTCATATAGTTATATCTATTGTGTGTCGAATGAGTTAAGGTGTTTGTGTGACAGGCATTTTAATTAACTCAGGAGGCTCCATGGCTATTTTTAAAGTTTTATTGGATTTTGTTATTTTTTCTGTATCAGATAAGCTTATATTTTACAGAAATGTAATACTCAAACTTACTGCAAATCCGACTTACCTCACCCCCGATCCCACCTTAATACAACTTAAAGCGGCTGTTGATAGCCTAGAACAAGCCATGTTGGCCGCTCAAGATGGTGGACACACTGCCGTATCGGCCATGCATGATCATGATAAATCCACCACATTAATGTTTAGAAACTTGGCTCATTATGTGGATAAGCTAGCGATTGGTGATGAAACCAAAATATTAACGAGTGGGTTTCATCCTAGTAATCAAGCGCTAGCCCATGAAAAAGTAGAATTAACAGTCAATGATGGCAATAATTCGGGTGCAGTTAATTTAGGTGGTAAAGCGCACCCTAAAGGTGGTGCTTACATTTGGCAGAAATCGACTAAAGAAAATCCTCTACTGGAGGCGGATTGGGCGACCATCACCATGACCACTCAAGCACATTGTTATGTTGAGAGTTTAACTCCCGCTACCTATGTGTATTTTAGATACTGTGTTGTTACCCCCACAGGTATTACAGATTACTGCGCCCCCGTTAGAAAATTAATCGTTTAAACCTTCGCATACCATTCAATGCTTAATCTGGCCGTCACTCTATAGTCAAGTGATTGTCAGGTTAATGCAATTTTAGTAATGTGTACTTGCTCTCAAGTTCACTATGACTGACATTACTATTTTCAATAGTGGACTACCCTGAGATTCGCAATCGACTCATTTTATTGAATACTAAAATCTATAATAAGCTCAGTCCAGAAGATATTAAAACCTGTGGTTGCAATCTTGATGTGTGGCTGGGGAATGCATTGGCGGTTGATAGTCAAATTTAAGAAAGAAATGGCGTAGATACGATTAATGTCGTGGATATACATAATAGGATTCAGTTCAAAATTATAGATTTAAAATTAGCACAGGCGACTGTTCAATGCGAAATATTAGCCAGTTATCTAATTGACTTTGATGGATTCCGTATTCAAACAGAGGGCGCTTTAGTAATGGCTCCAAAGATTAGTGCATTGCTCGCAAAAAATAGGGTTGCTGCGGCACTAAAATTAGGACAGCGCTCAAAAGTAGGGCGTATGAAGTATTAATCATAGCCATTACTGGCGTTGGAGAAAATATTTGGGTAGCCGAATGGCTAGGCTTTTTCTGCGTACTATTAACAATACTCTACATAATAATCACCGCGGCTTTCCCGTTCTATTTATTTAAAGTAGTTATCTAAAACCGATAGTTAACAGCCGCTCTGACGACATGGCTATATAAATTAGCTTGGGCTCCTGCTCCATCTGAATTGTCTGCGAAAGCGGCTAAGTTATGAATATTTAAGTTAAGCGCGTTGCCATAATCGGTGTACAGGTATTCTGTTCGCACAGATAGATTGCTGAGCAAACCATACTCTAATCCACCGCCGACTACCCAACCGGTTTGGGTCGTGTTTTTAGAATAATGATCGTTAAGTTCGTTGTTATACCTAAGACCCACGTTGGCAAAGCTAACTCCTGCGGTAATAAAAGGTAAAAAACGGTCAAAGGCATAACCGGCTCGAAGTCTTAGCGATCCTTGTACATTATTATTTACTGTAAAACGATCATATTGACCAACCCATACGGTATCGTTGTATTGATAATGACTGTTACTGGAAGCATAGGTGAAATCACCTTCTGCTCCCACGACCCAATTGTTTTGAAACTGTAGAAGGTAACCCATCTGTAGACCAGGGTTGACGTCAGTTCCCGTGATTGAGGCATTGTAAGTGCTGCTATTAGGTAAAAACACCGCATTATTAGCCGTAAATTGAGAGCCACTCCAAATAGCACCTAAGTTAGCACCAGCGTAAGCACCTGTCCATTTGTATGGCATTTCTTGAGCGGAACCTATGCTTATGTGGCTTACAATTGCTGCGATAACGACTAATAAAGTAATTACAGGGGGGGTAATTTTATTGTATTTCATATCGTTTAAACTCATTTCATTAATAAAAAACTAATGTGTCAACAATTTTATTGACACTCTGTTAAGCAACATTTGGTTCCAATTCATAATCAATTTGAAGCCAATATTTATGGGTTTAATGAGCTAAAGCTTTTTTATTCGGTCCGTAGACCAAGCGGCGCATAGGTACATGGGTATGTGCATCTGAAATGGCATCATAATAAGTTTGTTCGCTTCTATAGCAACCCGGTCCGTATGGATATTCATTATTGAGATGATAATGATACATTTCTACTAATTCACCATCCCACTCTATCAGGCCAAAATGCCCATGGCACTCATCAAGGTCAACATTTTTAACCATAACACCATGGTCGCCTCTCGGACCGAATATACCAAAACCGTCCATAGCGTAACCCAACATAGGTGAGTGCTCATATTTTTTACCTTGATTGGGAAAACATTTCCAAGAATAACCATGATAATGATATTCCTTGTTATAAGGGTGCCCCCAGCACTCGTCCATAGGAAGGGCTGCAATGGGATCTACCCAATGATTATCCGCACCATCTACATTAGCAATATTTGCATGCCACACGGCATGAGTTTGTGTTGCGACACCCACAACAAGTGATTCCATACAGTAGGGTGTTGATGAATAAACGGGATTTCGGTTAACTGTGATATCTAAATCATAGGGTTGGATGGGTATTAGATCTGCAGTAGGATGTTCTGCATTGTCTCCTAATGCACCATGATAAATGTTATAGGCGGGTGTTCTGGGCACAACAGGAAATATTCCTGTTTTATGGGTAGGTATGCCATTGCCTCTAAAATGGCGCGTTTGTTCTGTGAGTGTCGTTGTAAAAATGGATTCACCATTTGATACATGTCCTTTAACAAAGGGTATTTTCTTTATATTTACATTGTCGCCATCCATCCAAGGCTGATGAAGATTAGATATAGCAATGCCATTTGGGTAAGCTTGATTTAAAGCATTAATACATAAGTTCATGCTGTTTTTTGAAAACTGATTAATCACAGTGCCCGTTGGTGCAGACTTAAAAGTTTTAAGGCTTTCATTCTCTTCGGCCAAAGCAGATCCGGATAAGAGTATTAGATTTAAGCTTAATGCGGTAGTGAGCCCCATTAAAAAGGGTCTTAGCCAATTTGTGTTAACGATCATATATACCTCTCTTTAATTATGATTAATAATACTATTTGAGCGTTGGGTAATAAGGTTTATAAAACTAACTATAGGCAGTTTTATGGCATTACTATAATCGAATAAACAGAGTAATATACTAGGTATATGTACACGTTTTTGAGCTAGATAAACACGCTATGAAACATGATATTATTGGCTTTTATTAGACAACTGATTAACAGACTTTCGGGCGTACACTTTTTTAATAAACCTAGCCGCATAAGCTATGCCTAAAAATATAAATATCGAATTTCCAGAAGCAAAACAAGGACGATCAGCACAATCATTAGAAGATATTTTGCAGGCTGCACTTATACTAGTTGACGAAGCAGATCCTAAGAAATTTACTAGCAGAGCACTCGCAGAAAAATCCGGTTATGCTTTAGGTACTATGACTAAACGTCTTGGCATCATTGAGAATGCTTTTTTATGGGTTATTAAACAAGGCCAAGCCCAGCATATTGAAAATTTAGCAAAAAACTTTAAAGAATTTGATCCTAATCAGCCTTTGCAGGCTTTTTCTGAAATAATGGTTGATATTGCTTTTGAATCAATAAAAAAAGTAAACCCTAAGGTCATGCGCTACTACGAGGATTGTGTTGCTAGACAAAATGCACTGTCATCTGAGTTTTACCATTATATCGATGCTCTGGCACAGCCTTATGTAGAAACGGCCTTAAGAAACCAAACCAACACCTTTCGTCAGATTTCGGTAGATGAAGCCACTTTACTATTCAGATCAGCACAAGCGATAGTCGAAAGACCTTTTGTGGAGTTGAACCCTATAGCCGGTACCGAAGAACATCGCCGAATAGCAATATCCACTTTAGTGCAGATGTTTGGGAAATAAATCGTATATATTTACGATAACCTATACGAACTTCTTTACAATCAGGTCCTATTAGGTTGTCTGCCGCCCTATAAGCAGTCATGTCATGCTGTTGCCACTATTAAAAATAAGAGCTGTTTGCCTATTTCTTTCTGTATATATCTGTATTAGAATATACTAATAGGGGGATATACTAACAGTGGAATTAGGTAAGCTATACAAATGTCTTTGTGATGTACAACGTTTACGCATAGTAAACTTGCTGATGCAGGGGGCTTTATGTGTCTGTCATTTACAAGAGATTTTAGATGAATCTCAAGTCAAAGTTTCTAAACAACTACAATATTTAAAAAAGATGGGCTTGGTTTCGGCCCAGCGAGAAGGTATGTGGATGGTTTATAGTTTGAATAAACCTTTTCATCCGTTGTTGGTTGCCAATATTCAAGCATCTTTAGTGCTAAGAGATGAGTATCCTTTTTTTGCTGAGGAT
This sequence comes from uncultured Methylococcaceae bacterium, assembly GCA_903938485.1. GTDB lineage: Bacteria > Pseudomonadota > Gammaproteobacteria > Methylococcales > Methylomonadaceae > Methylobacter_C. The sequence goes on along the minus strand of CAJADF010000097.1, from coordinate 3,619 downwards.
TTGATTAAAAGAGAACTCATCTTAAAGCGCTTTACAGAAAACCGTGCAGAATGTCCTAAGGTGGTTTATCAAAGTTGTGAAAACAAGGGTTGAATATAACAAATATTTTGATTTTTTTATTATTTTATATGGGGAGGTATGATGAGATTTTCAGCTTTACGTACAATAAAACGGGTACTGGGTTTTTTATTTTTTGTGTCTGTAATTAATGTCGCGCATGCTACTGAGACTGATGTGTTAGAGCCAGTTAGACCTTATGTGGCAAAATTAGTGACGCAATTTGAGAAAATTCCTGCTGATCGTCAAAAAGATCTTAATAAAGTAGTGGCCTATATCAATGCTAAATTAAAAGCACATGAAACGGCTCAATTAACGTTTATTTGTACCCATAATTCTCGTCGTAGTCATCTTGCGCAAATTTGGGCTGAAACTGCGGTGGCATATTATGGTTTAGAGGGTGTAGTGGCTTATTCGGGTGGTACAGAGACGACTGCAATGAACAGCCGAACTGTAGATGCCTTACGTCGTGTGGGATTTTCTATTACTGATAGCACTGGGGGCACAAACCCTGTTTATTTAATAAAGTATTCTGATACTAAACCAGAAATTCGCGGTTATTCAAAATTGTATAATGCCGAAGCTAATCCACAATCAAAATACGCGGCTTTGATGACGTGCTCACAAGCTGATAAAAGCTGTCCGTTTGTTACAGGGAGTGAGACCAGAATTGCCATCCATTATGATGACCCAAAAATAGCAGATAACACGCCAGAAGAAAAAGCGCTTTATGATGAGCGTACTGAACAAATTGGTCGTGAAATGTTTTACGTCATATCACAAGTTATAAAATAAATACTGTTCATAATTAGGCGCACTTAGCAGTGCGCCTATCTTCTTAGTGGTTCTTATAAACTCGCTAAATCAATCACAAAACGATATTTAACATCGCTTTTTAAAACGCGCTCATAAGCTTCATTAATGTGCTGTATGGGAATAATCTCAACATCAGAAGTGATGTTGTGTTCGGCACAAAAATCTAACATTTCTTGCGTTTCTCTTATGCCACCAATTAAAGAGCCTGCTAGGTTTCTGCGTTTAAAGATTAAATTGCCTACTGAGGGTGATGGATGCGCTTGATCAGGTACGCCCACTAAACATAAAGTACCATCACGCTTTAATAATGCAGTAAACGCATCTAAATCATGCGGAACGGCTACAGTATTTAAGATAAAATTAAAACTAGCAATATGTTGTGCCATTTCGTCTGGATTTTTTGAGACGACTACTTCATCAGCACCTAAGCGTTTAGCGTCTTCGGCTTTGCCGGGTGAAGTGGTAAATAAAACGACATGGGCACCTAAGGCATGGGCAAATTTAATACCCATGTGGCCTAAGCCACCTAAACCGACCACACCCACTTTATCGCCTTTGCCTACTTTCCAATGTTTTAAGGGAGAATAAGTGGTAATACCCGCACATAATAAGGGTGCGGTTGCCGCTAAGTCTAGTTTGTCTGATATGCGTAATACAAAGTCTTGGTTAACGACTATTTGTTTAGAGTAGCCACCGTAAGTGCTACCACCAGAGATTTTATCTGGACTGTTATAGGTAAATTCGGCGCTATTACAGTACTGTTGTAAGTCTTCTTGGCAGTCTGGGCAAACGCCACATGAACCAACCATGCAACCCACGCCGACATTGTCACCCACTTTAAAGCCTTTTACTTCTGCACCCATTTTAGTGACTTTTCCTACTATTTCATGGCCGGGCACCATAGGAAAGCTAGCGTTGCCCCATTCATTTCGCACTTGGTGTATGTCTGAATGACACACGCCACAGTATAAGATTTCAATTTGGACATCGGTAGCCAGTGGTTCGCGTCTTTCAAAACTGAAAGGTTCTAAAGCTGTGTTGTGATGATGTGCTGCATAGCCTAATGTTTGTGACATGATAATTTCCTTTTAGTTATTTAATTTCAATGTGTATTTCATTGCGGCGTAAGAACGGTAAGGTCCATGGTGGATCATAAGCAGCGGATTGTGCCGGATTTAGTAGCATATATTTGTGCTCAGTTAGCCAAGATGTTAATTCAGTAGATTTTTCTTTAATACGCTGTTCAGAAAGACCGCCGGTATAACTCAGTACAGCCAGTTTTTTACTGGGCATTTCTGCTAGCTTAATGGCTGGGTCAACTGGAATGGGGGCGGTTGCTAATGTATAACTATCGGGTAACACAAAAGCCATATACCATTTATCACCCGTTTGTTGCTGTAACACAGGTGCTGTCATGGCTATTTGTTCGGTTGTTTGTATTTCTTGAATAACAGGTGTGGTCATGCTTATTTGTTGTTGGCTTTGGTTTTTACCAAAGATATATCCTGCTAAGCGTCTAAAACCTTGGTTACCACTGCTATGATAATCACCCGTTATTTCAGTTTGGGCAACGAGAATGGGTGGGTATTGCCTAATTTGAATATTTCCATAATCTTGCAATACTCGATAATTGGGTTCTTCTGCGGTTCTTATACCAACTAAACTACAGCCTGTTAGCATGACAGTCGTTAATATGCTAATGAGTTTTGTCATTTTTAAGCGTTATCCTTTTAGTGATAATTTATAGTTGATGTCTTGTTATTCGTATCATTTATTCATATTAAAACAAGAAATTACAGATTACAAATGCTTACTCTAAATTATTAATGATTTTGCACTAAGATGTTTCGGTTTGATTGGTTTTTTGAGCTTAATGACTAAAGATAGCGCAGTAGCGAGGGAATAGAATGAGGTAGGAGGGCGACTTAAACGTCGCCCCAAAGCATTTTAATTAGCGTCTGCCGCCTTTTGCAGCGGCTTCTTCAAATTTAACTTTTAATGGTTTGCCGCAATATAAGTTGCCATCAAGCGCGGCTATTGCAGCTCTGGCTTCGTGGCCTTCCATGCCTACAAAACCGAATCCTCGACATTTTCCGCTGAAAATATCGGCAACTAGTTGAATGGAGCGGACTTTGCCATATTCTGAAAATAATTCTTCTACAGAAGATTCAGTGGCGTCGCTAGGTAAGTTTCCTACAAAAAGTCGTTTCAAAAGACATATCCTAAATAATGGGGAGAGGAGAGGGGTCGGATTATCCGACTATGCCCCCCCTCTTAAAGAGGGGGGGTACTAGAAAGCAAATGAATTATGCTGTCGTTACGTTTGAGGCTTGTGGGCCTTTAGCGCCTGATTCTACATCATATTTTACAGCTTGACCTTCAGCTAAAGTGCGGAAACCACCGTCACTTGCGATCGCAGAAAAATGTACGAATACATCTGCACTGCCATCACTTGGAGAAATAAAACCGAATCCTTTGGATTCGTTAAACCATTTAACTGTACCTGATGCCATGTTACATCCTCAATAAATTGAATTAAAAAATTTTTATTGCAAATCAGACCGGGCACAAAAAGGAAAAAAACGAATGGAATTTCTGAGAAGTGCTGATTAACATGCAAAACTTATTAGACAAGTTTGCATTTGTGGCAATACTATCGACTAACAGCCACCATTATAGTGGCATATCACTTGCATAGCCATCTATTTCCAAATACTAACGATATTAGTGAAGTCATCAGTCCAGG
>CAJADF010000096.1 GCA_903938485.1 uncultured Methylococcaceae bacterium | reverse complement strand
TTATGTTTAATAATAGGGTTGCTAGTATAGTGCATGAGTGTTACCTCTTTTGATTTAGATTAAGGATTCGACACCCATATATCTAAATCGGTAACGCTCTCTTTTTCAAGCCCAGTGTCAGATTAAGTCGAGACTAGTACAGTTAAACGTTGGACTAAATGTATGCACTGCATCTACCATGGCTTTTACATGATCCGGATTGATGTCCGGCAAAATACCATGACCTAAGTTAAATACATGACCAGAGCCTTGTCCATACTTTTCTAATACCACTTTTACTTTTTCTGTGATTACATCCGGATTTGCATATAGCGTTACTGGATCCATATTTCCCTGCAAGGCGACTTTATCACCCACACGAATTCGTGCATTGTGTAAATCTGTTTGCCAATCTAATCCTAAAGCATCATAGCCAGAATCTGCCATTGCTTCTAACCATAGCCCACCGCCTTTAGTGAATAAAATACTGGGTATTTTTTCCCCATTTGGACCTTTATTCAATATAGAATTAATTTGTTTTGCATAATAGAGTGAAAAATCTCTGTAATCTTCTGTACTTAACATGCCACCCCAAGTATCAAATAACATAACAACTTGAGCTCCTGCAGCAATTTGTGCATTTAAGTATAAAGCAACTGACTGAGCTATTTTATCAAGAAGAACATGCATGATACTTGGCTGTTCAAACATCAATCCTTTTACCTTTTGAAAACTTTTACTACTTCCGCCTTCAACCATATAGGTAGCTAATGTCCAGGGACTACCTGAAAAACCAATGAGTGGAACAGACCCCTCTAAAGATTTTCTAATCAAACTAACTGAGTCTGTTACATATTTTAATTCTATATTTGGATCAGGAATAGGTAATGCATTTATGTCCGCAACTGTTTTTATTGGTGATTTAAATTTTGGTCCTTCACCTTCAGTAAAATAAAGACCTAAACCCATTGCGTCAGGAATAGTTAAAATATCAGAAAATAAAATGGCGGCATCAAATTGGTAGCGTCGAAGAGGCTGTAAGGTGACCTCACAAGCTAATTCTGGATTGGTACATAAATTTAAAAAACTACCGGCCTGTTCTCTAACTTGACGGTATTCTGGTAAATATCTTCCCGCTTGACGCATCATCCATACTGGAGTTCGTTCTATAGGTTTTTTTAATAGCGCTCTTATCAATAAGTCGTTTTTTAAATCTGTCATGTTTAATGGTTATTTTGTAATTAACGTATATGAATAATTAGGTAGATAGTACGGATCTATTGAATGGTTATATAATAAAATCTAGTACATATTGTAAACTTATCTGATTAAATTTTACGCTTGGATCTGAAAGTGATTGAGTTAATAAAGCTAATATAACCAACATTATTATCGCAATTAAAAGTATATTTAAAGCATTATCATTATTTTTAATATCCTGCATTGTAGGGAATAATTGCAGTATATTTCCAGGTATGCCATGAGTTTCTGTATATATTTCATCCAATTTATTATCATTTAATTCTAAAAAATTAAAATTAGATTGTGGCGCCAAAAAATTAATAAATTCAGCACATTGTCTTTTTGTAAAGGGCTCTAGCTCTATTAGATAACAATTATTTAATAAGTTGTCTATGAATAATTTTTTTTCATATTCTTCATGCGTGAATAAGAATATAACTTTAAATTTACGTATTGCTATATTCTGAGTTAGTATTGAATTTATAAGCCCTGCATCGAGACTACTTGCATCATCAATGACTAATACATTGTGCTCTGCAAGCTTGTAGTAAAAGGATTTATTTTTTGCTTGATTAATTTTATCTAAAATATTCTCATATGAAATATGGTTGGTAGCATTAATAATGCAGTTGAACCAATACTCTTTTTTCTGCTTAACTAATATAGAAATTAAGGTTGATTTGCCAACACCTTTAAGACCTAAGACGACAACATCTTTATTTGAGTTCTCTACTAGATGAGATAGGAGTTCAACCCGCTTATTAATATCTTGAGTAATAAAGGGTTGAAAAACCGATTTTTTTTGAAATAATGACGGGGTTTTAAACGATGAAAAGATATCCTTATCTGCCATAGTTATCGAGTGTTTCAAGTAAAATATTTTTCTCCACTCCTATAGGTAATGTTGCTTCACCAATTTTCTTCAGCAAAATTACTCTTATCTGCCCATCTATATTCTTTTTATCTACAGACATTAAATCCATAATTTGCTCAGAACTTAATTCTTTAGGCGGTTTAACAGGCAAATTACATTTAACATATAATTCTACGATACGATTGACATCATTATCATTTAACCAACCCATGCGTCTAGATAAATCTGCTGCTTGACATGTGCCAATAGCAACAGCTTCGCCATG
>CAJADF010000095.1 GCA_903938485.1 uncultured Methylococcaceae bacterium | reverse complement strand
TTATGTTTAATAATAGGGTTGCTAGTATAGTGCATGAGTGTTACCTCTTTTGATTTAGATTAAGGATTCGACACCCATATATCTAAATCGGTAACGCTCTCTTTTTCAAGCCCAGTGTCAGATTAAGTCGAGACTAGTACATATAAATTAATCTAACGAAGAGGCAAACTTTTTTGCTCAACTAAGGTTGAAAAAAACAGGTTTGCCTCATCGATTGTTTGTTGCATAGCAAAAATTAATTGCGAAATATCTACACTCATTTCAATAAATTCGTGTTGCAACGTTGCAATAGCTCGAGAATTAAGATTGTGCTTCAAATACAATACTTGATCTTTAAATGCAGCAAGGACCGGATGCATTTTACCTTCTGCTTTTTGCATTGCTTTGATTAACCGCGCATAATTTTGTTTAGCCGCTTTTAATTGCTGTTTACTGCTATTACGCAAAGCACGATTACTATATTCAGCTAATTCATTTTCCCATTCTACAAACAATGCCTCGCTCACTTCCTGGATGGCCATAATTCTGTTACTCACAGCTTCTGACCTAGAGCAACAAAATTGATATTGGCGATTCAATAAATGATATTTATGCTCTAAGGTAGATTGATTAACGCTAATCAAACTCTTAAAGCGCTCTAAAGTATCTTCAAACTCTTCTTTAGTTTCTTGTAAACTTCTACACGCATTACCCACTTGCTGAACGACTATTTCCCGCTTATGATCACCAATAGATTCACGGGTAATGTAATAGACTTTTCTAATACTTTTTGAAAAGTACCGCGTGATTATACTAATGGTATAGGAAGCTAAATTGAACTGAGACATGAATAATTCAAAAAATTAAAGGTCTAAACAAATAAATCTATTGTTAGACTTTATTATAAATTAATTACGTCCTAGAATCTTGTAGCTTAGTCACTATACTGATACGTTGACCCTATGAACCGTTTATGATTAGATGCTAATAGGATTTATGCTTTTCAATAATACTGCGTCTTAATGTCACCACAAAATAATACTTTTTTATTACCTTACTTCACGGATAGCTCCGCCTTATTCTCTGTTATAGCAGACCAACCTTGGGCCATTTTCTTAGATAGCGGCTTTCCCAAGAGCCAACAAGGTCGCTATGACATCATCAGCGCAGTGCCCATTTGTACCTTAGTTAGCCACGGTAAAATCACAAAAATAACCCGTGACAACATAACAACAGAATCAACTCTTGATCCTTTTGATCTAATTAAAGCCGAATTACTTCCAAATACAGTAGAACATACACTACCCTTTAATGGCGGAGCAATGGGCTATTTTTCTTACGACTTAGCCAGAAGATTAGAAAAACTACCCGTTATTGCTACCGACGCAGAACAAATCGCTGATATGGCAATTGGTATCTACACATGGGCTGTAATTGTTGACCATCATCATCAGCAAAGTCATTTAGTGGGATATGCTAAAAGTGATGCACAATGGGAATCCTTAATAGAACAATTTAGTGTATTGCCCGCTTCAGCAGCTAAAAAACCTTTTCAGGTCACAAGTGCTATTAAATCCAACATGGATGAAAACACTTACGCTAATGCTTTTATGAAAATCAAACAATATCTTAAAGAAGGCGATTGTTATCAAGTAAACCTAGCTCAACGCTTTGTCGCAGACTGCACTGGTTCACCGTGGACTGCTTATTTAAAACTCAGAGAACTTAATACTGCTCCCTTTAGTGGCTATTTAAACTTACCTGATGCACAAATTTTAAGCTCATCGCCAGAGCGCTTTTTAAAAGTAACTCAAGGTAGTGTCGAAACTAAACCTATTAAAGGCACTCGCCCCAGAAAAGAGAATGTAACTGAGGACGAACAACAAATACACGCCTTACAAAATAGCCATAAAGATAAATCTGAAAACCTGATGATTGTAGATTTACTCCGTAATGACATTGGCAAAACCTGTAAAAAAGGCTCTGTTAAAGTGCCATTAATTTTTAATGTCGAAAGTTATGCCAC
>CAJADF010000094.1 GCA_903938485.1 uncultured Methylococcaceae bacterium | reverse complement strand
CCGAAATGGAGCGCATGGATAGATCAAAAAAGGGGTATGAAGAAATGGGTTATAAAGTGGATTTTCCACTTATGTGGAAGCCTTACGAGTTTCGAACTTATTCAAAGGTAGTCAAAGAAGATTGGGGAATAGAACCGCCCCGAATGTATAAGATGGGCTATACTCACGCGAATTGTGGGGGCAGATGTTGCAAGCAAGGTCAAGGCGACTGGATACGAACGTTAATAAACTTTCCACAACGATACACAGAAATTGAACAATGGGAAAAAGAGATGCGCCAACTATCCGAGAAACACAGTAAACGCTCTATTCTAAAACGCATGAACGGAAAGGAAACAGAATCTTTGACACTTGAGCAACTCCGAAAAGAATACGAGGCGGTAGACGGGCGAATGGATTTGTGTCAAATGGATGAACAATCGCCCTGTGTTGTATGTGGAATAGGGTTTTGATAATAAAAGGATGCACACAATGAGAGTAGCCTTTTTACTTACCGGGAACGCGCAGACCTACGAGTTCTGCTTTCCATCAACCAAGAAACATATCTTGGATGTATACAATCCAGACGTTTTCCTATGCACCAACACGGAATGCGTCAAAACCGTCGAATTGTATCATCCAAAAGACTATGCTATTCTATCAAGTGAATTTATTATAGGAGAGGCGATATGGTTTAGAACCGCAAAACACGGTATTCCTAAATATGATCTTCTCAAAGAAAAAGACCTTGAAGCAAACTGGAAAGTTCTTCATTGTAATATGATGAAACAAAGTTCCGAGCTGAGTAGTAACTTCAAATACGATGTGGTTATTGTCGGCAGGTTCGATGTCAAATATTGTTATATTCAACCCATCGAAAAAGTGGAAGAAAACGTACTCTATATCCCATTCAAGGATGCCCACCAGCAGTTTCCGGGGGCGGATGGGCTGACCTATAAAGGATATTCCAATCAACTGTGTTGGATGACCTCCAAAACCGCCGACAACCTGATTGGAGAGACTCTTTTCGGAGACGTTGATTATGTGAGAGAGTCTGGCTTCAAGGTAAACGACGAACCAGAAAAGCTCTTGAAATATGTCTGTGATGCCAAGGGGATTAGAAGGCAGTTTGTTAACATTGGGGCAATGATTATAAAAGGCACTTCCATTGAACCACTTGCCCACGATTTTGGTTCAATGGAACGCTATCCAGAATATCTATGAAAGGATAAAATATGACACTGGATAAAATTAACATTCTCGGGATTGAATATTCAATTACCTACGTTGATAAACCGTCAGAAGTTGACATTAATAAGCACGAATCCTTTTGGGGACAAATAGATTACTGGACTCGTTCTATTAGAGTATTTGATGATGGCAAACGTCCTTACGAAGACATCTTTGAAACAATTCTCCACGAGATTTTACATGGTATAGAAAACGAACTGAAACTTCAAGCGTTCAATATAAAAACAAATGAGCGCGGCCACGATGAACTTGATATATTCTCTTTGGCACTAACAGATGTTTTGTTCCGCAACGGTATTATAAAGGAAGATAAGAAATGAGAATCTCAATTCTATGCTCGGATGGAAGTCCGCTCGGAGTCACAGTGGCAACACTGAGAGGGGACGACCCCCATCAAATAGGGTGTGGAGGAGCCGAACTCGCCCTCT
>CAJADF010000093.1 GCA_903938485.1 uncultured Methylococcaceae bacterium | reverse complement strand
TCATTGTCATCTCCACCATCCAGACTCACAAAAACACCTGTGGCTGTTAAGGTATCAAACCCTGCGCCACCGATTAATGTCTCACGTCCGACTAATGAAGTGATCGTAAAAGTATCATCACCAGCACCACCCTCGACTGAGTTAGAACCTTGAAAGTCCGTGATAACATCATTGCCCAAACCCCCATAGATCGTATCGTTACCGTAATTGCCTTCGATGGTATCGTTACCGTCTCCACCATCGATTAAATCACTACCCGCTTGGCCGTCTATCGTGTCATTACCACCTAAGCCATAAATGGTGTCATTGCCACTGCTAGCATTTATGGTGTCATCAAACTCTGTACCCAAATATTTAAAACCACCGCCTTGTCCTGGGGTAATTGTGCCTTTCAAAACAACTGTCCCTGTCGGATCACTTATCACGGTTTCCAAATTACCCAATAAATCCGTATACATGGCTTGTACGGTGAGTGTTTTACCCACTTGATCTAGGGTTAAAGTAAATGCTGAAGCGGTTGCACCCACTATCGCCACATTGTCAGCGAACCATTGGTAGCTGATAGGCCCCAATCCATCAAGATCGGCGATGGTATTTGTTGCGTATAGCGTTAAATCGGGGGCGGGAACTCCGCTGATGGTGATTGTTCCAGTTGGGGCGTTATTAACAGGTGTGATTGGTGGCATCAGCAGATTCTCAGGGTAATAAATCAAGAATAAAATACAAAACTCCTTGAATAATAACTAAGCTTTTAGCTGATGGTCAACTCTATTTATGTGACAATTTTGTGAATTGTAATACACTTATTTCTATAATGTTAAGCGTATTATTTAGTTGATCTTTATGATGACTAGTTACTATAAGTATTAACACGGTAATGGAATTAAGTCTGCTTACATTGCGGAAACTGTCAGGGGTAACACACCCGCAGCACTAATAAAACAACAATTTTTTTTGTGCACATCAATTCACAAACTGCCCAGCGCACCACCCAGATGCCCAAGCCCACTGAAAGTTATACCCGCCTAGCCAACCACTTACATCAACCACTTCGCCAATAAAATATAAGCCGGGCTGGGTTTTACTTTCCATGGTTTTAGATGACAAGGCATCGCAATCAACACCACCCAAGGTAACTTCAGCTGTTCTATAGCCTTCTGTGCCATTGGGTCTTAAGATCCATTGGTGTATTTGCTCTGCCACTGTATTAATATGATGATCTGACATGTTTGAGATAACGGTGTTCAGCATGTTTTCTGGCAGTAAGCAACGTAATAATCGTTTAGGTAAATACTCATCTAAAACTGTTTTTAATAAGCGCTTTTCGGCTTGGTGGCGGAGTGTTTTTAAGACACTCGATAATGCCATACCAGGCAACAGATCAATCACAACGGCCTCTCCGCTTAACCAGTAAGAAGATATCTGTAAGACTGCTGGCCCACTTAAACCTCGATGGGTAAACAATAAATTCTCGGTAAATTGTTGGCGCGTATTACTAATGGTGCATTTAACGGCAATACCTGAAAGTTCTGCAAACTTGTCTTTATCTGCGGGTTGTAAGGTAAAAGGAACTAAGCCGGCTCGTGTTTTAAGGACGGGTATATTAAATTGTTCGGCAATTTTATATCCCAATGGCGTAGCGCCCATTTTAGGGATGGATAGTCCACCCGTCGCAACCACTAATGAGGTACATTTAATATCACCTTGCATCGTTTTAAGCGCATAGTGTCCAGAGTTATAGCTTATATCAGTAATGTTGGTGGATAACTTAAGTTGCACATCCACACGGGCACACTCATTCAGTAACATAGTTAAGATGTCTTTAGCACTGTCATTACAAAACAACTGCCCATGCTCGCGTTCGTGATAAGGTATCTGATAACGCGTCACTAGCTCAATAAAATCCCATTGTGTATAGCGGCTTAAAGCCGATTTACAGTAGTGACTATTATTGGAAAGGTAATGACTGGCATCTACGGTGTAATTAGTAAAATTACACCGCCCCCCGCCAGACATGAGTATTTTCTTGCCGGCTTTATTCGCATGGTCTATGACTAAAGTGGTACGACCGCGTTTACCGGCTTCTATAGCACACATTAAACCGGATGCCCCAGCACCGATAATTACCACATCAAACGCAACCATTGAGTCAATCCACCTTATTAAAGTAGTGTAATTATAAAGGCTTTAGGGCTTATCCGTGTTGTTAGCCTTTAATAGGACTGTCAATTCACTAAAACTTAACAGGTAAAAGGTAATTTTTGTATAATCAAACTTTTACTCATCGTCATAACATCATGCAAGTACCTTTTAAAACCATAGGTATCATAGGTAAGCCAAGTGATCCGATGATTGCTGAGACTTTAACGGCGCTCTATAACTATTTGATTGTACAACAGTATGCCATCTATGTCGTGGAAGACAGCGTGCAATTTATTCATGCGACTGGGGTTAACGCGTGTTCTATTGATAAATTAGCTACACTGTGTGACTTGGTGATTGCAGTAGGCGGCGATGGTACTTTTTTAGCCGCTGCGCGTGCCATTGTTGAATACAACATCCCTTTAATTGGCATTAATTTAGGTCGCTTGGGCTTTCTAGTAGATATATCACCGAATGAATTGCCCGCTAAATTGCATCGCATTTTGCAAGGCCATTACGCAGAAGAAAATCGTTATTTATTACGCGCCAAGATCATTCGTGATGAGCAAGTGATTCATGAAGAAACCGCGGTCAATGAAGTAACTATCTTACGCTGGGTAACGCCTAGCATGATTGAGATTGTGACTAAAATTGATGGTGTATTTTTAAACTCTCAACGCTCTGATGGCTTAATTATATCCACACCAACGGGTTCCACTGCTTATTCTTTATCGGCTGGCGGGCCTATTCTGTATCCGTCCTTAAACGCTTTAGTATTAGTGCCGCTTAATCCACACACGCTGTCTAACCGACCGATTGTTGTGCATGATTCTGCCGAAATTGAGATTAGTTTTTTACAAACCAAACAAATCAATGCCCTAGTCACTTGCGACCATATTGAGATTCCTGATGTTTTAATTAGTGATAAAATCCTGATTAAGAAAGACCCCTTGCCGATTCGAATTCTGCACCCAGAAGGGCATGATTTCTTCCAGATACTTAGGAATAAATTAAACTGGAGCAGTGGTTACCACAGTTAAAATCTATGCTATTAAATCTTACTATTATTGACCTTGCCGTTGTTAAATCGCTAGATCTTGATTTAGATAAAGGGATGTCGGTGCTCACTGGCGAAACAGGAGCCGGCAAATCTATCCTGTTAACGGCTTTAGGCTTAGCCTTGGGTGATAGAGCTGATTCTGGGTATGTAAGACCCGAAAGTAAACGCGCCGAAGTTAACCTTGAGTTTGATTTAAGTGACGCACCCAATGCCCAGCGATGGTTGATTGATAATGAATTAGATGATGATAATCACTGTTTGATTCGTCGGGTGGTTAATCAAGAGGGTCGTTCTAAAGCTTATATTAACGACCGACCTGTCACGTTACAATCTTTACAAGAACTCAGCGAAAAGTTAGTTGAAATACACGGTCAGCATGCACATTTAACGCTATTAAATGCCGATGAACAACGCCGCTTATTAGATAACTACGCTAGAAATACTGAACAAATCGAACAACTTAATGCTAGTTATAAAGCGTGGTATGCAACGGATAAAGAATTGCAGCGCTGCTTAAAAGCCAATACTGATCAGTCTGACCGCGAGGCGTTTTTAACCTACCAAATAGCGGAACTCGAACAACTGGAATTAGCTAACTATAACTATGCCGCTTTAGTAGAAGAACACGGTAAAGTGGCTAATTTAGGGCAAATTTTAAGCACCGGTCAAAAACTAGTTGATATTCTGTATGAGAATGATCAACTGTCCGTTAATCAAATGCTCAATCGAAGCGTCAGTGATTTAAACAGCCTTTGCCAATATGCCCCTGAGTTAAACGAAATATGCTCACTGTTAACCGAAGCGCAAATTCAAACTGAAGAAGCGGCGATTCAATTACGCCGATTTTTAGAATCTCAAGAAGCCGACCCACAGTATCTAGATAGCCTTGAATCTAAATTAGGTGTCATACAAAATCTTAGCAGAAAGCATCATGTCAGCCCTTTTGAACTGCCACAATTATTAACTTCCTTACAAACTGAGTTACATAATTTAACGCACAGCGGCGAGCGTATTGAACTATTACAAAAAGAAGTAATTGCTTTACGCACACAGTACAACTCCCTTGCAAATCAGCTCACTGAGTATAGAAAAACCAGTGCGCAGAAATTACAAAAACATATCTCTGACATGATTAAAGAACTGGGTATGCCTCAAGGTGAGTTTATTGTGTCTATTACGGCCTTAGATTCTGATACCCCTAAATTAAATGGTCTCGATAAAATCGAATATTTAATCAGTGCTAACCCCGGTTTACCCCCTAAACCTCTGGCTAAAGTGGCTTCTGGTGGTGAGTTATCTCGAATCAGTTTAGCGATTCAAGTGACAACCTCAAATGATAAGACCACCCCTACCCTGATATTTGATGAAGTGGATTCGGGTATTGGTGGTGGTGTCGCAGAAATCGTCGGGCAAAAATTACGTTCATTAAGCAATAATCGCCAAGTGATGTGCGTTACCCATTTACCCCAAGTTGCAGCGCAAGCGCATCAGCACTTGTATGTAGAAAAGAATAATAAGACTGACATAACCTCTTCCAATGTGCGATTGTTAAGCAAGGATGAACGCGTAGAAGAAATCGCCCGTATGTTGGGTGGCGTTACCATGACTGCAAATACCTTAGCACATGCCAAAGAGATGTTATTTCACACCACTTCTAGCAGTCCGCTAGAAGGCTAACCACAGGAAGATAATAATATGAATCGATTTCCAGCCGAATGGGAAAAACAATCCGCTGTCTTAATAGCTTGGCCACATAAAACAGGAGACTTTAGTAATCGATTAGACTCTGTTGAACAAACTTATAGCATTATTGCTGACACTATTACCCAATACCAACCTCTTATTATTGTGTGTCGTGATGAGAATCACCAACAACACATCCAAAAGCGCGTCAGTAAACCTGAAGCCATTGAATTTGTACAAGCGCCTGTTAATGACATTTGGGTACGTGATACCGTGTTCTTAAGTGTCGAAAAAGACAAAACCATCACCCATTTAAATTTTTTATTTAATGGTTGGGGTGAAAAATATCAACATGATAATGATAATGCTTTAAACCATAAACTCTTAAATACTAAGCTGTTTAAAGGTAAAGCGCATAAAGATGTCGACTTTATTTTAGAAGGCGGCAGTGTGGAAAGTGATGGTATTGATACCATCTTAACGACTAAGCAATGTCTACTTAACCCCAATAGAAATAACGGTTTAAGCCAACAAGAAATTGAACAACAACTGCTAGAAAGCTTTGGTGCAAAACGCATCTTATGGTTAGATCAAGAAAACTTATCGGGTGATGATACGGATGCGCATATTGATACACTCGCTAGATTCTGTTCTGCTAATACCATTGCTTACACGAGTTGTGATGACACGAATGACATGCATTACACGAGTCTTAAGTACATGGAAAGACAGTTACAAGACTTTAGAAATCAAGATAACGAACCCTATCACTTGGTGGCTCTGCCTTTACCTAAACCTATTTTTGATGAAGAAGGCCAACAATTACCGGCTAATTATGCAAACTTTTTGATTATCAATCATGCGGTTATGGTGCCTGTCTATGGTGATCCGCAGGATGAAGTGGCTTTAAAGCGTATTGGGGAATGCTTCCCAGAACATGAGATACTAGCGATCCCATGCAGACCCTTAGTGCATCAATACGGTAGTTTACATTGTATGACCATGCAGTTTCCTGCGGGTGAAGTCGTTCTTTAATGGCAAACACGGCATAAGCCATAGCATAAATTAATGTAACCATTAATACAGTCAGCATGTCAGTTTGAATAGTCTAAAAAATAAGTAAAAAAAAAGGCCGAGTAGGAAACCTACTCGGCCTTTTTTATTTAGACTCGCTTATTATTTTTTAGCGTTACGCTCATTGACTTCTTTAATCACTTCGTCTGCTACGTTTTTAGGACATGGCATATAGTGTGAGAACTCCATAGAGAACTGGCCACGACCTGATGTCATTGTACGTAAGTCACCAATGTAACCAAACATTTCGCTTAATGGAACGTCAGATTTAATACGTACACCCGTTACACCTGCATCTTGTGATTTGATCATGCCACGACGACGGTTAAGGTCACCGATCACATCACCCACGTGATCAGATGGAGTGAAAGTATCAACCGCCATAATAGGCTCGATCAATTGTGGCGCTGCTTTTGGAATTGATTGACGGAAAGCGGCTTTCGCTGCAATCTCAAACGCGATAGCTGACGAGTCAACTGCGTGGAAACCACCGTCAGTTAAGATAACTTTAAAGTCTAAACATGGGAAGCCTGCAAGCACACCTTTGTCCAACATACTTTTAAAGCCTTTCTCAACCGCTGGCCAGTACTCACGAGGTACGTTACCACCGGTCACTGCTGATTCAAATACGAAACCTGAACCTGGCTCACCTGGCTCAATAACGTAGTTGATTTTACCGTATTGACCAGAACCACCTGATTGTTTTTTGTGGGTGTATTCGTCTTCAACAGAACGAGTGATTGTTTCACGGTAAGCTACTTGAGGTTTACCCACGATAACATCAACACCATGAGTACGTCTTAAGATATCTACTTTAATATCTAAATGTAACTCACCCATACCTTTTAAGATAGTTTCGCCACTGTCTTCATCAGTTTCAACGTGGAAAGAAGGATCTTCTTGGATCATTTTACCTAAAGCGATACCCATTTTTTCTGAAGCGCTTTTATCTTTAGGAGAAATCGCTAAAGAGATAACGGGATCAGGGAAAACCATAGGCTCTAAAGTCGCTGGGAATTTAGGATCACATAAGGTGTGACCTGTTTGTACGTTCTTCATACCTAATACAGCAACAATGTCACCTGCTTGAGCAGATTCTAATTCGTTACGCGTGTCCGCATGCATTTCTACGATACGGCCAATACGTTCTGTTTTACCAGTGAATGTGTTTAATACAGAAGTCCCTTTTTCCAATTTACCCGAGTAAATACGTAAGAAAGTTAAGGCACCAAAACGGTCATCCATAATTTTGAATGCTAATGCACGTAATGGTTTATCTGCATCAACGACTGCGAAGTTACCGGTTGGGTTACCTTCTAAATCAACTTCTGGTTGTGGGTTAACTTCTGTTGGTGAAGGTAAATAATCGATAACACCATCAAGAACTAACTGTACGCCTTTATTTTTGAAAGATGAACCACAGAAAGTTGGGAAGAAATCAAGGTTGATAGTCCCTTTACGTAAACAACGTTTTATTGTATCAATATCAGGTGTTTCTCCTTCAAGATACGCTTCCATAACGTCATCGAATTGATCAGCCACTTGGTCGATTAATTTTTCACGCCATTCTTTAGCTAACTCAACCATATCCGCTGGGATATCTTCGATAACGTAGTTCATTGGATCACCTGAGTTATCCCAAATCCACGCTTTTTCTGTTAATAAATCAACTACGCCTGTAAATTCGTCTTCTCTACCAATCGGTAAAGTCATGACGACAGGTACTGCACCTAATACGTCTTCTACTTGTTTTACAACGCGGTAGAAATCAGCACCGATACGGTCTAATTTATTGATGTAGATAACACGAGCAACTTTAGAATCATTCGCATAACGCCAGTTAGTTTCTGATTGAGGTTCAACACCACCTGAACCACAGAATACACCGATACCACCGTCTAAAACTTTTAATGAACGATATACTTCGATTGTAAAGTCAACGTGGCCTGGAGTATCGATAATGTTGAAGCGATGATCTCTCCAAAAACAGGTTGTTGCAGCAGATTGGATAGTAATACCACGTTCACGTTCTTGTTCCATGAAGTCAGTAGTCGTTTCACCATCATGAACTTCACCGATTTTATGAATTTTACCGGTAAGCTTTAAAATTCGCTCAGTTGTGGTTGTTTTACCAGCATCAACGTGTGCGAAGATACCGATGTTTCTGTAATGCGTTAAATCTGTCATGAATTTACTCTAAAGTTGGACTAAAAATTCTTTTTGTGGTGACCTCACTGAAGTAAATTACTCAGGAGGGTTCGTTCTGGGGCTGTGTGATGGGTTCCAGAAAACCACGCTCACCGGTCCAGCTTCGAAAGTCGAGTATTTTAACCCAGAAAGCGGGTAAAAATATAGAAAAACGATTGTTTTATCTCAACTAACAATAAAATTAACACATTTTAAATGCTTCACATTACAAAATGATGTCGATTTAACAACTATCTTGAACTTATTTATATATTTAAGTCCATTACATATAGGCTAGTAGTTGTTCTAAGATTAAACCATTAGTGCTAAGAATTTGTTTTGGAAAGATACCTGGATTACCTGAAAAATCGGTAACGGTTGCACCCGCTTCTTTTGCAATCAAAGCCCCAGCAGCGACGTCATATAAATTAAGCTCTTGCTCCCAAAAAGCATCAACCTGACCGTCTGCTACTAAACACAAATCCATCGCCGCAGAACCAAACCGACGTTGCCCTGCTGTGTGCTGTGCAATGCGTGCGAAACGTTCTAAATTATTATCTGTTAAATAAGAACGTAAACAAGCAAAACCGGTAGAGATCATGCCATTTTCAAGATTATCTTCGGTTGATACATGAATTGATTCCCCATTCTTAAAAGCGCCCTTACCTACCTCAGCACAATAATAATCGTTTAATGCCGGGGCATAAACAGCGCCTATGACTAACTCAGCCTCAATTTCTAAGGCCACGCTAATAGACCAAAAATATTGGCCTCTAGAAAATGAATGCGTGCCGTCTATCGGATCAACAATCCAGCGATTAGTTTGATTAGCTGTTTGGCCACTTTCTTCTCCCCAGAATCCATAGTGAGGATATTGTTCCGTTAAGGTGGCTTTTAAAAAGGCTTCTACAGCAATATCAGCGGCGGTCACATAATCACGTGGACTTTTTTTATTAACACCAACATTTTTTAAATCTTTAAAATGGCTTAAGGCGATGTCGCCGGCGGTACGTACAATAACTTCAAGTTCTGCTAATGAAATAGACATTTTTTACCTAAGGGGAATATGGAAATAATTTGATTTGAATAGAAGGGATACTAACTTAAATCAGCACATAATACGGGATTACAAAAGAACACGCATAGGCTCAAAAGGGTTTCCCATGCATCACCCGATTCTTGGCCTTTTATTTGTCTATCTGCTTTTGCAGAAACCACTAATAAGGTGTTCAATTGATCATCATCTAGCCTTTTTAAGGCCTGAATGACACGTTGTTTTCGTTTATCCCAAACTTGGTGATTTCTAAAAACCAAATCACTATTTTGACCTTGAGACAAAGCCTGTTTGATTTTAATAAGGCTTCTGGTTTCACGAGTTAACGCCCATAACACAATCGGTGTCGCGGTTCCTTCAGCTCTTAATCCTGATAACACTTTAATTATTTTATTAACGTCTGCATCTAGCAATGTGTCCATCAATTTAAAAACATCGTATCGAGAACTATCGACAACCGCATCATAAATTTCCTCTACCGCAATAAATCCAGCGCCATGCAATATAAAAAGCTTTTCAATTTCTTGAGCGGCCGCTAACAAGTTCCCTTCAATTCTTGCCGCCAATAATTGCACGCCTTGTGTATCGGTTTGTAAGCCTCGTTTTTGTAAGCGTTGCTGTATCCATTTCAATAAATCAGCACCTTCTAAAGGCCATACTTGGACAATTACACCGATTTTATCGATAGCTTCAAACCAACGACTCTTAGTAGACTTATTATCAATTTTAGCGGCGGTAATTAACAGAATAGTGTCTTCTGGTGGTCGATTACAATAATTAATTAAAGCCTTTGCACCATCAACTCCCACAGACCCAGAGGATAATCTAAGCTCAATCATTCTTTTATCTGAAAATATTGAAAATGAATCAGCGGAGAAGGCTAATTCATTCCAATTAAAAGACTTATCTACGACTAAAACTTCTCGATTCGTATAGGCATTTTGTCTAGCCGATTTTCTAACGGCATCGACTAATTCACCTTGCTGTAAAGGCTCATCACCGCTAAAAAAATACACAGGCACCAAACCTTTTTGAAGAGCATTATCTAATTGCTCTACTTTTAGGCGCATATTATTTTTTACTCATATCCAATGCGATTTTGACACCATTCAACATTGAGCCTACCGCTTGCTTATACATTTCGCCTTTAATCACTAATTCTTCGTTATCTTTAGCGATAATAGCTTGTTGATTATTAAAATATTCACGTTTAACAGAAATCGTTTGATGTTGAACTAAAACCTTATTTTTTGCATCCAACACATCATAATTAAGTTCGTAGGCTAACTCAAAATCGTTAGCGGCCCCTCCCGCACTTAAAGAAAGAATTCTACGATGACTTTCTTCATTATATACGTGAATAATCAAGCCAGTATTTTCAGAAGTATCAGATAACACTAAATCATTACTTGCAATTACTTGTTTAACACGTTCGCGTAAAGTAGGCGAAGCGCCATCTAAATAAATACTTTTTAAACCCGATGGCAACGAAATTGCCCCGCGTAAATGATAACCACAAGAACTAAGTAAGCTTAATAAAAGAACTAACCATAAATTTTTAACTAACACTTACTTGATCCTCATAATATGAATAGACGCAATCGACTTTAATTTATTTTACTAACCAAACTAAACCACTATATTGACTAACTTATTAGGCACCACGATGACTTTTCTTAGTGGTTTACCTTCCATAAATTTTTGAGTCAGTTCATCTTGCAAGGCAAGTGCTTGGATTTCATCAGAACTTAATGTGGTGGCGACAGAAATTTTACTTCTTAACTTACCGTTAACCTGTATCACATATTCAATATTATCTTGGGCTAAGGCACTTTCATCCACTAGGGGCCAAGTCGCACTAACAACGGCTTCTTGATGACCTAAGTCCAACCATAATTGATGACAAATGTGTGGCACCATAGGCGCTAACATTAAGACAATGGCTTCAAGCGCTTCTTGGCGAACTGCTTTACCATTGGGTGACTCATCAGTAAATTTACTTAACGTATTAACCAATTCCATATTAGCAGCGATAGCCGTATTAAAAATAATTCTAACACCCATATCATGCGTCACTTTTTGCAAAGTTTGATGCACTTGTCTGCGTACATTTTGTTGCTCTTCAGTTAATGTTGTTTTATCTAACGCAACTACCGCAGCACCGGATTCTATGTGAAAATATGCTTGACGCCATAAGCGCTTTAAGAATCTAAATGCGCCTTCTACACCACTATCTGACCATTCTAATGATTGCTCAGGTGGCGCAGCAAACATCACAAATAAACGCACGGTATCTGCACCATACTGCGCAATCAACTCTTGAGGATCTACTGTATTACCTTTAGATTTTGACATTTTTGTACCGTCTTTTAAGACCATACCTTGCGTCAATAATCTTTTGAAAGGTTCATCACAGTTTAATAGACCTTCATCTCTAAGTAACTTGGTAAAAAAACGCGCATACAGTAAATGTAAAATAGCATGTTCGATACCACCAATATAATGATCAACAGGTAACCAATAATTAGCACTTTCATCCAACATAGCATTAGCTTTGCTACTCGCAAAGCGTGCAAAATACCAAGATGATTCCATAAAGGTATCGAAGGTATCTGTCTCACGTCTGGCGTCTGCGCCACATTTTGGGCAAGAAACTTTAGAGAATGTTGGATGCGCCACCAAGGGTGACTGAGAACCATCAAGCACCACATCTCTTGGTAAAGTCACAGGTAAATCTTGTTCAGGCACTGGCACAGTACCACAGCAATCACAGTAGATAACAGGAATGGGAGCTCCCCAATAACGCTGTCTTGAAACACCCCAGTCACGTAATCTAAAATTAACTTTTCGAGTTCCTTTATTATCTTTTTCTAAAGCTTCTGATATAGCTACAAACGCTTGAGCTGACGTTAAGTGATCAAATTGTCCAGAGTTACGTAATATACCTTTAGCCGTATAGGCTTGGTCTGAGCACTCATCAGACTCACCCTCAGCCGAATAAATCACTTGTTTGATGGCTATGCCGTATTTAGTAGCAAATTCATAATCGCGTTGATCATGCGCAGGAACCGCCATGACGGCACCTGTGCCGTAACCCATTAATACAAAGTTAGCAATCCAAACGGGTACGGCTTCCCCTGTTATTGGATGTAAGGCTTTTATGCCAGAATCGATACCTTTTTTCTCCATGGTTTCCATCGCTGCTTCAGATGTTTCCATGGTTTTACAGGCTTCAATAAACGCAGCAATAGCAGGATTATTTTCTGAGGCCTGAAGCGCTAAAGGATGTTCTGCCGCAACGGCTAAATAAGTTACACCCATTAATGTATCAGGACGCGTAGTATATATACGCAAAGGTTGATCTTGCTCTGGAACAGCAAAATCCATTTCTACCCCTTCAGAACGACCAATCCAATTAGCCTGCATCGTCTTAACTTGTTCTGGCCAACCGTCTAACGTATCTAAACTGGTTAATAATTCATCTGCATAAGCCGTAATCTTTAAAAACCATTGTGCAAGCTCTTTACGCTCCACTTTTGTATCACAACGCCAACAACAACCATCAATAACTTGCTCATTAGCTAATACGGTCATGTCATTTGGACACCAGTTAACCGGAGCCGTTTTTTTGTAAACCAAACCTTTGTCTAACAATTTTAGAAAAAACCATTGTTCCCACTTATAATAATCAGGATCACAAGTGGCAATTTCGCGGTTCCAATCATAACCAAAACCTAATTGCTTAAGTTGGTCACGCATATAATCAATATTTTTATAGGTCCAATCAGCGGGATGTACGCCATGTTGCATGGCTGCATTTTCTGCTGGCAAACCGAATGCATCCCAACCCATTGGCTGCATCACATTTTTACCTAACATACGTTGGTAACGACTAATTACATCACCAATGGTGTAATTACGCACATGACCCATGTGCAATCTACCACTAGGATAAGGAAACATAGATAAACAATAATACTTTTCTTGTTGATCATTACTAGAAGATTCTGAAACATTAAACACGCCTGATGCATCCCAGGCCGCTTGAACGTCTTGCTCGATAATGAGCGGTTGATAATTTTCTTGCATCCTTCTCGTCTTTTACCAGTTAAAAGCGTTAGAATACCGCACAGTTGCTTAAATCTAAAGCGTCAATTTTTAGGAGTTATCTCATGAACACCCATAAACTAGTCACTGCCTACACTGATTTCATGAAACATCTACATGAAACGATGGAAGATACTATTCATTCGTTCGCAGAAGCACTTGAAATATCGAAAGAAAAAACCAGCGAATTGCACGAACTGACTCAAGATGAACTTAACAAACTTAGTTCAAATGTTAAACGTGATATTGAGCACGCCGCACAAAACCTCTCTAAAAACTCAGATGCTGATTCTTTAACGGAATGGTTTAAATTTGATATCGAACTTCTTGAAAACTTCACATTAGATGCTTTTTTAAGCGTAGCTGACAAAACCCGTTTAGAGATCGCAAAAATTGAACAATTGGCCATCACTCATAAATATGAAAGTGGTGACATTACTGCTCCAGGCACCTTTATATGTGACGCTTGTGGTAAAGAAATAGCTTTTAAAACCACCAGTGCAATACCTGAATGCCCTTCGTGTAACGCTAAAACATTCATCCGAATTTGATAATAAGTTTCTAGGGCTTATAATAAGGTTTTTTTATCTTAAATCGTTTAATGAGGCAATAGTATGCGCAGAGTGGTCTTTAACCAAAAAGGCGGTGTGGGTAAATCTACCATTACCTGTAATTTAGCGGCCATCAGTGCGATGGAAGGTAAACGTACCTTAGTAATAGATCTAGATGTGCAAGGCAATTCCACCCAATATTTACTCGGTGAAAAAGTCACAGACAGTGATAAAACCATTGCTCTCTTTTTTAAAGACACACTCAGTATCTCTTTATTTGGTAATGATAAAGGCTCAGGACTTGAATCTCTTATTCATGAAACACCCTTCCCAAATTTATATGTATTAGCCTCTCATCCAGATTTAGAACCTTTACAAGCCCGTTTAGAATCACGTTTTAAAATATTTAAGCTTAAAGAAGCTTTAGAAAAGCTAGGAGGATTTGATGCGGTATATATGGATACACCACCCGTATTAAACTTCTACAGTCAATCTGCCTTAATTGCTGCCCATAAATGTTTAATTCCTTTTGATTGCGACACATTCGCAAGAGAAGCTTTATATACATTGATGAACTCAGTTGCTGAAGTTAAAGCGGATCATAACCAAGGACTTGAAATAGAAGGCATTATTGTAAATCAATTCCAAAAACAGGCTAATTTACCTCGGTTACTGGTTGAAGAACTCATTGCTGAAGGCTTACCTGTGTTAGCTTCGATGATTTCACCCTCCATTAAAGTAAGAGAATCCCATACTGTCTCTCAACCTTTAATTCATTACGCCCCAACACATAAATTGACTGACGAATTCCGTGCTTTATACGCAGAAATACATCAATAACTTCAAAATATCCAATGCCGAATTTATTTCGGCATCAATCTCTAGCATTAGCAGACAAAAAAATAGCCGCTAAAAAGCGGCTAATGAGTTACAACAACTACAACTAATTTAATCTAGAAAACATTGCATTTAAAACTGAAGCCCTTGCTTGATAAAGGCACTGTTAACAGTAAAATTATAACGACTCTGTATTAAATAAACTTTACGGTTTAATTAATGTTGTGTGACAAGACTTTTATAAGATAAATAATTCCTGCTGTAATCATCACGTAAACAATAGTTTGTATTCTGCATAAAGCTATTGACAGACAAACGTCTCGCATCAATTAATCCAGCTTAACTACTCAGATCATTACATCTCATGAAAACAAGCATACAAAACAAATTAAGACCTCATAACAAGCAGTGGTTATTACCCATCCTCTCAGGTTTATTTATTGGTACTAGTTATATACCCTTCCCTCCTTGGGCCTCATTATTTTGTTTTGTACCCTTATGGATATTTTGGAAACAACAGGAAAAAATCAAAAATGTGTTATTAGGTGGATTATTAACCGCCTTTATATTTACTTTAATTGGATTTAATTGGGTTGCACATACTTTACATGAGTTTGCAAACTTAGATTGGCCATTTGCCGTTATAGGCTTATTGATTTATGCACTCATTGCGCATCTTTATGTCCCTGTTGCTGGCTATTTATGGATTATTACCGCCCGTAAACTTAAGTGCTCTAAAGAGATGTCTTTACTGCTAATGGCGCTAATTACTGTCATTTGTGAAGCCAATTCGTATACTTTATTTGATTGGAATTTTGGTTATTCTTGGTATGGCGCAGATCTACCCATCTATCATTGGGCTGAATTTGTCGGTTTTAGCGGCCTTAGCGCATTAACTTTACTGTGTAACATCCCACTTTATTATGCGTGGCAACAACGCCAACAAAAATCAGGAAAAGTAATATTTGTAGGCGTCGTATGCTCTCTTATTCTGTTAAACGTCGGGGGGCTTGGGCTTAAAGCCAGATTAGAAAAACCAGACTCAACTTTGACAACTTTATTAGTTCAAGCGAGCATTGAAAACTCTGAAAAAATGGCTGCAGAATTAGGTAAAGGTTATAGCCGTGAAATCTTAAATCGATATACTCGACTAACAGAGGAAGCCATTAAGAATAACCCAGACAAAAAAATAGATTTTGCGCTTTGGCCAGAAACTGCATTTCCAGCTTTATTAGGTCAACCATTTAAAAATAATAGCTTACCCGTCACTTTATCAACTTTTCTTAAACAACAAAATATAGCCTTAATTACGGGGGCTTATAGCATAGAAGAGAAAAATCGCTTAATCACTAACTCACTATTTGTTCTTAATAATGCCGGTGAATTAGTTGAACCTCATTATAGTAAAACTATCTTACTGGCATTCGGTGAGTTTATTCCAGGCGAGCAATATTTCCCACAAATAAGAGATTGGTTGCCAGAAACTGGACACTTTTCTCGTGGCCAAGGCCCTAATGAATTATTAAAACTTAATGATTTTAAAATGGGCGCACAAATCTGTTACGAAAGTTTATTTCCCGCCTTTTCAAGGTCTTTAGCACAACTTAATGCGCAATTTATTGTCAATGTTACTAATGATTCTTGGTACGGTAACTGGCAAGAACCCTATCAACATATGTATATGACATTAGCGAGAGGCGTTGAATTTCGTAGGCCCGTATTACGTGTAACCAATACTGGAATATCTACCGTTTCACTAGCATCAGGCGAGATTTTAAGACTATCTCCGATACATGAACCTTGGGCAGGCATTTATGAAGTGCCCTATTTGAAAAATCCCCCTGCAACGTTTTACCAAAATTGGTTTGGGTTATTGCCGGGGATTCTATGGGGAGTTTTAATTACGTTGTGTGGCTATTTATTATTTAAACGAAACAGTTATTTATAGTGCACCGGAGTTTTCAATAGATTTTTTTTGAATATCAGGTGTTTCATCTTTTGGAGTACCTTGTGATTCTTTCAATAATTTTTCTGCAATGCGCTTAGCTTTTCTTTCAGCTCTTGCTAAAGCCCTTTGAGCAGCTCTAGCTTCTTTTTCTGCTTTAGCTTGGGCAAGAGCCTGTTCTTTTGCTTCTTGCTCTGCATTTACATTAGCTTCTTGCGCTGCATTTACTTTAGCTTCTTGCTCAGTTATTTCCTTAGGGACAATAGCTTCTTTTTCTGCTTTAACTTTAGATTCCTGCTCCGCTTTTAATGTTTCCTTAGAATTAGACTCTAACTCTTCTTTAACTCTTTGTGAAACTAAAGCCCTAGTTTTTCTTTCTTCATCCAATAGTTGTTGAGCAGTATTTTTATTTTGCTCATCTAAAGAAGAAAGTGCTTTAGAATTTGATTCTGGCTGTGAAGTAATTACGTTATCTGATTTTACTTGTTGGTCAGGTTTAGTATCAGATTCAACTACTGGATTAACTTCATCCTCTACTTCTGACTTATCAACATTTCTATTTAAATATTTAGCGATTAAAGCAGTCTTTTTACTTGGATCAGCTAGAGACCACGTGTTTTTAATAACCCCTTCAACAATCATGGCATACACACAAGCCTCAATAGACTCAAGTACCGCCATTTGTGGAGGCTCATTACTACTAATACCCGCTTCAAACTCCATAAGACGTTGATAACTTACAAAACGATATAAGCCAGAATCAAGCTGCATTGATAAAATAGTTTTACGACTATCAACATGACTTAAAACTTCACCATTTTTAACGGCAACAGCTCTTAGCATTGTCGTTACAGTATCACGTCTAAATTCTGTAGATCCACCAATACCAAAATATCTAGCACCAGCACCACCTGTTAACAAATTTGTTTCATAAGCAATAACTCCTCCTTCTAAAAGCACAGGTGCATAAAGCATAGGGGGTAAATTAAGGGATTTATTTTCAGCCCGATCTTTCTCAGGTATATAAGCATCTCGAGTTTGATTGATGATTTTTCTTTCATTCATCAAGTCTGTTAGCCCTTCACGCTCTAATACGGTAAACCATCTACCATTCCCTGCTTCCATCAATGCTCTTATTAACATTGAAGTGCCACCTTGAGTTACCGCAGTAGAATATTGAGTAATAGTATCGTTGCTCTTGTATTGACCCGTTTGATCACGAAATTTGTATATAGCAACAACAATAGGTTTTTTAGGAGGCGGTAATTTCCTCAATAAATCAGAAATTTGCGAATGATAGTCGGTAGTAGCCTTATCTGAACTTATCGGTTGAAGCTCCGAAGAACATGCAGTGATGAATAGGGCAAAAAAAAGACCAAATACCAAGTTTATTACTTTTTTAATCATTGGTTCAAATAGGGAACTGTAAATGTAGTGTTAGAAATACCGTCAGAAATCCTCATCGACATAGTGTTATTAATTGGTGACGATGTTGTTATTGTATAACCCCCACCCAGAGGCACCTCAATATTAGGGACAATATAACCCGTTGTAGGATCGATAATTTGGTCTTTTATGGCTTTAGTTTGTGCACTACTAATATTATTTAATAGGGCGGTTTGAATTTTATCAGCATAGAGTTGTAAAGCCGTTTTACTCGTTGTAGCATGAGGTTTGACAGAAACAACAGGCGCTTTATAACTATTCTGATTAATTGCAGAATTCAATAAATCAGCACCTTTGTTAGCGTCCCCACCTATAAAACTTGGATTAGAAAAATGGTGCACTAATTCGGTTGCAGATGCATTTAAACTAAATAAAACTAAACATGTAGTCCTTAAATAAAATCTCATCTTATCCCCGTTAAATCTTGTAATGATTCAGTATTATCTTCAATATATTTTTCAACAATCAGCCTAGCTTCTTTGGCTTTATCTTCGATAGCATTAGGAATAAACCCAACACGATCTTCAAAAACCACATCATTATTAATTTCGATCCAAACCACATTACCAGAAAAATTATCCGGACGCTCTTTAACTGTAATATTACCAGAAAATTCAGGCGGTTGCCATCCATTCATAAGGTTTTCATAAAACAGTTGACCTACCCTTGAAATAACCTGTTCCGAGATAAGTCCGTCAATTAAAATATCTTCAGAAGACCAAACACTCGTTGGAAAAAAAACAACTACAATAATCACTATATATTTTTTTATACTACTCATCATAATAGTGTCATTTAAACAATTAGCTTAAGGAATTAAATTAAACTTTATTTAATGATATATCAAATAAAAAAACATGTAAAGCATTGAAAGCCATTAAATGAAATAAAATTTATAAAAAAATAAAATTAAATTATTTAACAAAATAAAAAATGAACACTAATAACATACCACTTATAGAAAAAACCAAACTACCAAACTTATATTACAAAAATATTAATTAAACTTATCTTGATAAATGCAACTAAATTCACACCCCACTATTTTCTATATACTATAGAAATTTTAGTGCTCTACCATCCTTGGAAAATAACCTCTCCGAATTCTAGTCAAAAAAAAAACCACAACTTAATAAAAGTTGTGGTTTTATATTTTTTTACCCAATAAAAATTAAAAATACAATTCTTATTGTGTAATTGTATAAGT
>CAJADF010000092.1 GCA_903938485.1 uncultured Methylococcaceae bacterium | reverse complement strand
GGTTATTGAAAAAAGATTGCCATATCATCAAGGAAATCGGCATCAAATGAGGCAGAACGCTTAAATTTTCAGAAAAAACAGAAAGGTTTATATATAAGGCCACCCCCTTTGGGCGTTCGCACCGTGGATAGTGATAGTAAGTATTTTTTTAAAAAGTTTTTCATAATTTAAAACGCCTAGAGGGCCGCTAAGCGAGCCATTCGGTCTGCGGAGTATCCAAAACTAAGGAATGGCAAAAATAAAAGCGTAGAAGTCCCCGTTTCCTGAGTGGTCGGCTTATTGGGTAGGTCGGAAGGTGCGGCCTAGAAACACCCGAAAAGATCGTATTACTATATCTTTATTTATATATTAATAGATGTGATCGTTGTTTATTGTCTAGTCTGTGGTCTGTCTGTCTTTATCTCGTCTGTCTGTGGTCTGTCTTATCTTGGTTGGTTGGTCTCTCTCTTGGTTGGTTGGTTGGTCTGTCTGTTGTCTGATTAGTCAAGGTTCAAGGTCAATATCATAAGTCATTCCTTACATAGAGTGCCTAAGTAATACTTCAAGGTGGTATTACTTCAAGATCATAAAGAAGCCCGTTACGGCCTTCTTTTTTCGATTTGATGGCCTTAAAAGTTTGCGGCAGGTCTAGACTTTTGGATATATCGGAGTATCTGTCATAGAGTTTTTACTACTATCTTATGATAGTCTTTAGATATATTCAGAGATAAGCAACAGGTAAATAGTATTGAGCATAGATATACAGTGTCTAATGATAGTCATAATAGTGACTAGAGGGCGAACCCAAAACAAAAAGGGAAGGATTGAAAAATGGCTAAGCAAAACAAGGGAAGGGGTAAGGCTCTAATCACTTACCAATGCCGTGAATGTAGATTAAGACACCTTCGTATTATGAAGCGTATTGGTGTTGTTTTGATGGAGTAAGGAGTAAATCACTATGGCATACTTCTTTGTGGATCACGCTACCTTGCTGTATCAGATCGTTCTTAATTACTGCCTTATGCACGGTTTGACGAACGCTAACTTAACTGCGGTGTTTTGTCAGCTCTTATCTAATGCGGGTAGGTAGTGGTTCACTATGCGTATATCTGGACTTGGGAAGTGTGGCACGTCGTTTAATGTCGTTCGTGTTGCCGGTCGTCTGAGTAAGGGACGAAAGCCTAATGGCTGTAATAGTCGGTCTTTGTCGAAGGTGAGCACATCAAGCGGTATGACAAAGACGCGAAGCCATTAAACGGCCATTTTTTCTTTTTGGATTCTCTTTAAGTCTTATGACGCGATTGAGGGCTTTTAGGGACAATTTGGGAAAAGTGGTTAATATGGAAGCTAGAGAAGCGTTAAAACAAGTTTCTAAGCTTGAACTGGCTCGTATGTCTGAAGAAGCGTTTAATACGCTGTATTCAGTGGCTTACGAAAACAACATCAATGCGACGACTTTGGCAGGTTAAAGTATGGCCAGTGAATCGATTCAAGAGATAATGAGTGAAACCGTTCAAGAAGTCCTTTCAAGGCTTGAAAGTGAGGAAAACGACTTACTTGAGCAATTAACGGACGTTCAAGCACGGAAAAGAGAATTTAGGGCTTATTTGGGTTTGTAGTAGGTGAATTATGGAAAAAGTTCAATCTATGGTTTTTCTTGAAACATCAGACGCGAATTTACGCGAATACGTGCGGGCCGATATTAAAGCCGACCTTATCAGCATTGAAGCACTCATAAACGCGAAT
>CAJADF010000091.1 GCA_903938485.1 uncultured Methylococcaceae bacterium | reverse complement strand
CGGTGCGATACATTATTTTTAAGACAGTTTTTTACAAAAATTGCCTGTAATTGAAGTTTTTTTGTATTTATTTTTTTGTTGCCTTTTTACAAATAACAACGCGGTTTAATAAGTTCGTCTTTTTAAGTTCGCCAGTTTCATAATGCGCGGACGGATAACTTAAAAATAGAGCTGTTGCATAATAACAACGGTTAAGTAAATGTTAAGATTTATAACAGTTCATGCATAAATATTAGCTTGAAATTGTTGTTTAATAAGAGGATTATTTGCACTCTAGTTAACCAACGGCAGGGTAAAAGGCATGAAAATTATAAAATTTATGATCTTAGTGGCGAGTCTTTTTGCAATAGCTGGAGCAGCTTTATTTCAATTAATAATGCTTCTAGTAAACTTAGGACATCCCAGTAAGTTATACAAACATAGCATTTCATAACCACGCATTAAAACAAATAAGTTTATAAATTCAGATATAAGACAATGTCGTTACATGTGTAACGACAGTTGTTTTTCTGACCATCACAGATAGAAACTAACTATTTTGCCAACAAAAACAAGCAAACAAACAACCCAAAAGTGGGTTGAAGGTGATCTACGCTTAGTAGGTTTACTTGATACGCGCATGATAGCCTTGTTAAAAGCCATAGCAGAATCAGGCTCAATAAACCAAGCTGCAAAGTTAGTTGGCCTAAGTTATAAAGGTGCTTGGCAAATCATCGAAAAAGCCAATAACATGGCACCTAAGGTATTAATATCAACAGCAACTGGCGGGGCAAAAGGCGGGGGCACCAGCTTAACGACCGCAGGACAAGCCTTATTAGATTTATTTAATCGCGTTGATGCCGAACATAAATTATTTTTACAAAAAATAAATCAAAAATTAGCTGACGATCCTGTTGCCCAGTTATTACTCAAGCGTTTAGTCATAAAAACTAGTGCCACCAACCAGTTATTTGGTAGCATAATTGCCATTGAAACGGGCGCGGTTAATGCCCAAGTTGTGGTTAAATTAAAAGGTGGAGAGCAAGTCGTCGCGGCTATTTCTTTAGCAGATCTAACTCAACTTAATTTAGTGGTAGATGGCGATGTCCTTTTATTGATAAATGATCCAGAAATTATCATGATGACAGATCCAGAGTCATATCAGTATTCATCACGTAATTGTTTGGCGGGTAGGGTAATGCGCATACAAACAGACGGTATAGATGCCGAAGTGGTGATACAACTACTCAGCGGTGATAGCATAGTCGCAATAATCACCCAAGCCAGTGCAGAAAGCATGAACTTAAAACTTGATACCCCAGTCTATGCTTTGTTTAAAAGCAACTCCGTTATATTAGGTACCCATTAACAGCTTTAATTGCAACAGACTTTAATGGCAAAAGCGAGTTTGACACCCCCCATCACTGTTTGATGCGCATCCTGGCGTCAGTAAATTCTATGTTAAAGACATCAGATTTTCTTAACCGTAATTGCGGGGTAATAATTTGGTTTTATTTAGGGTATTTGCTTAACTCATTGTCCAAGTTATTTCTTAAGTTAGGAGAATTATTGGATGTATTTCCCTAATGGAACCTCTCATTTTGCTTATTCATAGAAGAGTTCTTCTAACCTTTCCATGAATAACCTTAACTCTTTGTATAGTTGGCCAGACTTGTCTATGAATTTGGTTTGTTGTTCTTTGAATTTGGGAAATTAGTCTATGAATTAGGGAAATTGTTCTTTTTATTAGATTACTAGATTCTCGGTTGATTCAATAAATGTACTTAAAGTTAAGATGGTTTCAGCGCCACCATCGGGTTTATTTCGTAAGGTTAACTTTGCTTGATGTAGTTTGGCAATTAATTGCACTATGCGTAAACCTAAGCCATTAATAGATTTATGTTCTAAATCTAAATCAGAGTAACTACGTAATTCTTCAGCGGATAAAGGAAACCCGGGGCCATGATCAGATACTATTAATGCTATCGTGTTATTGATGAGTTTAGCGCTAATAGTAATATCTCCACCACCATGCTTGATACTGTTATTAATTAAATTATACAAATAGCTTTGTAACGCCATTGGCTTATAACGTATGTGTGGCATAGGCCCAAAAGATAATTTAATGTCGAAATTAGATTGTTGAAATTTTTCAACTACTTCAGTGATATACAGTCCAAGATCACCGATGTGCCAATGTTCTGTTTCTTCGATGTTAAATCGAGCTAATTCAATAAAACGATGTAATACAAGGTTCATTTCTTCTATGTCCGCATGTAT
>CAJADF010000090.1 GCA_903938485.1 uncultured Methylococcaceae bacterium | reverse complement strand
GAGCTATCAAAAGCTTGTTCTTGAGCAAATGTTGCAAAGGCTAAGGCTTCTGATTCAGTAAAAAAATGTAAGGTGTCTTTGCTCAGTGAGGCAGAAATTACCTCACCGCTGGCTTTTGCTTGCTCTTCTGTAGCACCCAGCTTTAGACAAGCTTTAGCAACATATTCAGCAATATGTTTGCTGCGGATAGCTAATTTAATGCCGAAATCCTGCATCGCCATGCGTACCGGTCTCTTCCAAGCTTGCGAACTAACGCGGGCGCGGTTAGTTCCACCTACAATAGCGGTTTTAGGTGCTCCAACATCATCACGATTTAAGCAGGTGACTGGAAACGATTGTAAGATGTGGAACTCAATACGGGTGTTTTTAAGTGGGTTGTCGATCATAAAATAAAGTCCTATTGTTAATATCAATTAAAGTTTAACGATTTGTAATAGACCAAAGCCAAAGGCTCTGCCTCGCCCAATGCCTTGTTGAAAGCTTTGGATAAATTGAGTTTGATTTGTAACCTTAAGTTCGCCTTTTAATGTTGCACTCCCATGCGTGATTTTTTGGTCATTTTTTGTGAACGTTTGTACTGCAAGCTTTTCAACTTGTAAGTTTGTTGGGTTAACTGTAAAACCCCATGAATTTGGTGCACGATCAATAAACCATTGCGCGATATTTTCTCTCTCACGTACTGGAATAATTTTCCCTGTCTTATTGTCACGCTTGCATGGGTTAACAGTGACTTCAAACGCATAATGTTGATGCTGTAAAAAATTGTCAGGAATGATCTTATATTCAACTTCACCATAAGTCGGAGAGGTGTTAGGTTGCCGGTTTGCAAGCATTAAAATCAGCCGATTATTAAAGTCGCCACCTTTATCAACATACAATATTCCACTAGAGTGACTTTCTTGTTTTTGTTGCTCGTTACGAATGTCATCATACAAATCATAAACAACTCGATGTAAGGAATAAGCATCTGTAATTTTGAGTGCTTTAATATCACCTCTCGATAATTTTAATACGGCGGCATAAAGTGGATTGGTTTCACTCATGCTATTTCCTTGTTAGTAAATTGCTTATAAAAGTCTTGTGCCCAGCGAGTTTTTACCCGTTGATTATCGAAATGAAATTTGAGTAGATCATTTAGTAATTGCGTATAGTCCAAGGGTAAATTAACTTTGGACTCTATTAAACTAAATAAGGGCCTTAAAATCCGGCATGCTTCTTCAACAGATTCACAAGCTAATAAGCGTCTTAATTTCGCTTTTGCCTGGTCACTGTTATTACCCTCTTCATAACACAGAGAAATTCCGCGTCCTATACCCATAAAGCCATTACTTTCAACTTTGGCTTTAGCAATTGCGGCTGCAATAGTGGCATAAGGCAACCGCTGATAGTCTTTTTCTAAATCAATATTAAAGGCGGCTAAATGTTCCCAGCATTGATATTCGGTAGCCGGATTGTCTGCACGTTTTAAACCGGCAGCAAGGCCTTTATCTTTTTGACATTGTTCAATAGTGCGAATTACAAAAGACTCACTTCTACTTGGCTTTTTTATTTCATCGCTCATGCTGTTGCCTCCTCTTTATGTGTATGTAGATCTTTTAAGTATTTACCTAGATTAGGTCTATTCTTTGCCCAGGCATCTAGTTGTCTCGCGGTGTCTTTAGCACAAAAAGTGTCATACGCTTGATTTGCGAAACCGGCAAAGTTTTTACGCAAGCTTTGGGCTTGCTCGGTATCGTCACAGACATTCACTAAATCTTGAAACTTGCGTTCACAGAGTTGCCAAAATAGATTGCTGGCTAGTCCCGCTTGACCTTTACTCTCCATGTTCTGACTTTTAAAATAGTTAAGTGTGGCACTGTAGACAATCTTGGCAAGTTGATCTAAATCGGTCATTTCAAGCTGTAGATTAGCAAACCAAAACGTACCTAATACTGACTGAGGCAAGGTAATTAAAGATTCAACAGCGTCATCACTACCCGAAACATACTGTTCGCCGGCATTACTACTAACGCGTAAGCCACCTGACCAAATACCCAGTTCGTTAACTTGATTACGTGCTCGTTTTAAACCAAAGCTTAAATGGTAACAATTAAAGCCTGTATTGCTCGATTGCCCAAGAAAGCTTAATAACGCGGTTAAAAACCGCCAAGGTCTTCTCTCAGGATCAACCCAAATCACTTTAGGATCCTTACCCGAATAGTCCACAGAAATGCTAGGATCTACTTTGCTTTCTTTATAACCTTGATGCGCGATGCCTTCAGAATAATGTAAGCCTTTCTCGGCTAACAAACAAAAGCGTGAGAGCGGTATCAATCGTCCCATCAAAGAAGTTTGTATGTTTTTAGCGGTGTCACAATCTTCACCTAGCGGCATTAATTCCCAAGGGGCTGTCCCTAACCCAGTACTATAAATATGTAGCTGTGAAAGTTGTTCCGCGGTTAATACATTCAGCCAAAGACTCTCTACTAAAGACTGACCCACTAAGAAATTATGTAAAAAACCCATAAAACCAATAGACGCCCCCGGTTTCCCTGTAGACGGCTTACCTTTATCATTGGTTTTACCTGAATAACCCTTTGATAAGACAATACTGTTATCGGTTTTTTTACCGCCCAAACCAAAGCCCATTAAGACGATAATTAACAGCGCCTTGTCTGCATCAGAGAGTGTTTTTTCTATCTGTGTTTGTGTAAGTACAGTGGTGTTGCCGGTGGCAATTTCTGCAAGAACGGCACCAAAATTTTGTATGCTTGCGGGACTAATTGCTGGCATTTGCAAGAATGGTTGTTCTCCATAAAGCCAAAAGCGCTCATGCCACTTATCTAAATACGTCAAACAGTTTGAAGCCAAACCGTTCGCACCTAAATCCGCCCAATCCTCATCATCTTTAGGCGTTGATGCAGCTTGTGCAATCGCTAACAATAATTTTGTCATGGCGATCTTTTGCACGGGATTACCCCCTAATGCTCGATAGTGAGTATGACTAAAAATATCCTTTAGACTAACCCGTCCAATATCGACAATGGGTATCCAAGGTTCGTCAATTAAATTAAATCGGTTCTCAGTGGTCATCTATGCTCCTGACAGTTATTATTTGTTAGCTTGATAGCCTAGCTTGTGATTGTATTCGAGTTGATAGTTATCTAAGGCTTTACCGCCCTCTAAGCTTATTAATTCGTCACTCTCTTTTACTTTTGCCACTCGTAATCTACTTTCTTCATTGTGTTTACCGAGATAAATATAATCCTGTAACCAATCTAAACCATTGCCAATAATAGGTTTTGGAGCCAGATACTCGGCCACTCGCACGGTATTTTGTAATAACTTGGCGGCTAAATCTCTGCGTTCTTTCGGCTGTAAACCTTTGCCCTTATCGGGTAACAGAATGTGCGTCTCATCTAAAAAGCGCACTCTGATGCCACCTTGTTGTGAATCGGTTTGATAATTTCTAATCAGTAATACGTCCACGGTATCTTGATCACTGTAGCGGGTACTGGCTTTTTCCTCTGATAAGGTTTTACCCCCTTCCGATAAACCTAATAGCGCCATGCTTTTTAATTCGGCTTTCTTTTTCTCAAGCGCGTTGAGATAGCTTAATAAAAAACCTGTTTCACTCCTTTCTTGGTACGTTGCTTCAATAATGTCCCGAATTTGACCCGGTATTGTCAGGTTTTGCACAGATTCCCAGACCTCTAAGCTCCGACAAAGCACATACGGTGTATAGACTTTAGCGGTTTTACCAAAGGCTTTATCAGGATTTTCTATACCCTGATTGAGATTAGGAGCCAGTAACCAAGCTTCACGTTCAATATTAGCGGGTCTTTCCGACAAATTGTGACGCCATAAACGCCCTATACGTTGTAAGAGCATATCGCTGG
>CAJADF010000089.1 GCA_903938485.1 uncultured Methylococcaceae bacterium | reverse complement strand
AATAAATTGTTAATTGGTTATGGTTCAAATGCGGACCGTTATGAGAACTATCGCACACGTCCTTACCCAAGTAATGATTCACAACAACCTGGTGATAACGTTGCACCACTAAGTACTTATCCACGTAATAACGTAGCTGATGGTGGTTCAACAGGGACTCGTCCATACAACCAAGCAGACGGTTTCTTTATTACAGGTCAAGTGCCAGGTACTCAAGCGGTACACAGTGGTAGCGATATTCCATTAACGGCTTATGGGCGTGGCGCGGGTGAAATCGGCGGTGTTATCGATAACACTGACGTTTTCTTCGCAGTGATGAAATCAGTGGTTTACGGTACTACTAAGTAAGTTAAATCAATAGCTATAGAGGGTGGGACTAACCACCCTCTTTTTGGAGATGTTATAAATGATTAATCAATTAAAGACTAAAATGGCTTTGATTGCGCTAGCTATTGGTTTAACGTTGGCTCAATCTGCACAAGCAAGTATCATTAATTTTGATAGTATTGCTGCAGGATCAAATGCAAGTAACGATTCGGTAGCTGTTTCAAGTGGCATTACTTTTAACAATGCTACATTTTTGCCTAATTTAGATACCTATGGTATTGCAATTCCTGGTTCTGATCATTGGCAAATTGATACGACTTCGGGTTCTGTAACTGTTCAGAATACTTCACTTAAAGGTTGGGGAGTTGCACCGAGTGGAACTAACGCACTAGACGCTCGTTTGTCACCTGTTTTGTTGAGTTTTACTTCAGCGACTAATTTGGGTGGTTTTTCTTTCCAATTACCTAACAGTACTTTTGGAAATATTCCTAATGTTGACGTATTGTTTTTAAACGCAGCTGGCAACACAGTATATGATTTATCATATAAACAAGGTGTAGCGTTGGCAACTGTGTCATTACCTACAACTTTGTCGGGTGTGTCTCAAATCTTATTACCATCAGGTACTTTCTACGATAATATCAATGTGGCTGCTGTGCCAGTTCCTGGTGCTATCTGGTTATTTGGTTCAGCCATCATGGGTTTCTTAGGCTTACGTCGTAACAAAAAAGCTTAATTTCTAGCTGCTTAAAACTCAGCAATTGGGTTAATTGAAGCGGTAACAAGGCAATCTTGTTACCGCTTTTTTTGTTGTACCAAGCTTTTATTTAAATAATGCGTGAGCTAGAATTAAAACACTAGCACTGATAATAGTGAAAAATGTCATTGTCATTCCTGACACTCTGTACTTAAAGTCCTCATCTGTTTTACTGATGCCATACGCATGGCAACATCTTCCTATCAATAATAATATTCCCAGAGCGTTTATTAAAATCGGGTTGTATCCATCTAATTCAATGATGCTTAACAGTAATAAACTAATCGGGGTATATTCAGCAAAATTAGCATGTGCCCTAGTGGCTTTTTGTAAACTCAGATTGCCACCATCACCTATGGCTATCTTATTTTTTCTTCTTAGACCAATGGTTCTAATGCTTAAGTAAACAAAGACCAAGCTTAATAGCGCCACATAAATAGGTGTTATGACCAAGTTCATCGTTTAATGTCCCCAGGTTTATCAATTAAAACAGCTTGTCCCACATTTCGTCGACTTTCTTAATGATATCAGGGGACATGACGATGGTTCTACCCCATTCTCGATTAGTTTCGCCTGGCCATTTGTTAGTTGCATCAAAGCCGACTTTAGAACCTAAACCTGATACCGGAGACGCAAAGTCTAAATAATCGATGGGTGTGTTTTCTAAGATCGTTAAGTCTCTGGCCGGATCCATACGGGTCGTCATGGCCCATATCACATCCTGCCAATCGCGCACATTTACATCATCATCAACCACTATGACAAATTTGGTATACATGAATTGGCGTAAGAAAGACCAGGTGCCTAACATGACGCGTTTTGCATGCCCCGCGTATTGTTTTTTCATACTGATGACTGCCATGCGATAGGAACAGCCTTCTGGCGGTAAATAGAAGTCCACAATTTCAGGAAATTGCTTTTGTAATATAGGGACGAAGACTTCGTTTAACGCGACACCTAAAATAGCCGGTTCATCGGGCGGTCTGCCCGTAAAAGTACTGTGATAAATAGGGGCTTGGCGTTGGGTGATTCTTTCAATCGTAAACACCGGAAAGTCTGCTACTTCATTGTAATAACCAGTATGGTCACCATAAGGTCCTTCTGCAGCAAACTCATCTGGGTAAATAAAGCCTTCTAAGACGATTTCTGCACTAGCCGGTACTTGCAAATCATTAATGATAGATTTGGCGACTTCTGTTTTACTCCCTCTTAATAAGCCAGCAAAAGCATATTCCGATAAGGAATCAGGTACAGGTGTGACTGCGGCTAAAATAGTCGCTGGATCAGCACCTAAGGCCACAGAAACTGGAAAAGGTTTGCCGGGGTTGGCGGCTTGGAATTCTTTAAAATCTAAAGCGCCACCACGATGCGCTAACCAACGCATAATGACTTTGTTTTTGGCAATCACTTGCATACGATAGATGCCAAGGTTTTGCCTTACTTTATTAGGACCTTTGGTAATGACTAAAGGCCAAGTAATTAAAGGTGCGGCGTCTTCTGGCCAGCAAGTTTGAATAGGGAATACACTTAAATCAATTTCGTCACCCTCTCTAATGATCTCTTGACAGGGTGGGGATGACACTAATTTAGGTGCCATATTTAAGACTTGTTTATAGAGTGGGAACTTCTCCCACGCATCCTTCATGCCTTTAGGAGGTTCAGGCTCTTTAAGAGTGGCTAATAATTCCCCAATACCACGGAGTTCGTTAACCGATTCTGCGCCCATACCCATTGCAACTCGACGCGGTGTGCCAAACAAATTGCCTAATACCGGTATGTTATACCCTGTGGCATTTTCAAATAATAAGGCGGGTCCACCTTGTTTTAAGGTGCGGTTACAAATCTCTGTCATTTCTAAATAGGGATCGACAGGCAGAGTAATACGCTTTAGTTCACCTTGTTTTTCGAGTTGTTTTATAAAGTCGCGCAGGTCGTTATATTTCATGCCGCAATGCCATTGTGTCTAAGTAACGCATCTATAGTGGGTTTACGGCCGCGGAATTTAATAAATAATTCCATCGCATCTTCGGTGCCGCCAGTTTCTAAAATGTTAGTTAAGAAGGCTTTACCTGTGGTTTCATCAAAAATACCTTTTTCTTCGAATAAAGAAAAGGCATCACTTGATAAGACTTCCGCCCATTTGTAGCTGTAATAGCCTGCGGCATAACCACCTGCAAAGATATGCGAGAAGCTATGGGCAAAGCGATTAAATTCAGGTGGCTTAACGACAGATACTTGGCTTCTGACTTGCTGTAAGGTTTCGTAGATACGCCCGCCTTTTTCTGGGTCGTAGTTTTGATGTATTTTGAAATCAAATAAACTAAATTCCAGTTGTCTGACCATCATCATGCCCGCTTGAAAGTTTTTAGCGGCTAGCATTTTATTGAAAAGGGCTTCTGGTAAGACTTCGCCAGTTTGATAATGACCTGAAATAAGCGCTAGGGCTTCTTTTTCCCAGCACCAGTTTTCCATAAATTGGCTAGGTAATTCAACCGCATCCCATTCCACGCCATTAATGCCTGAAACACCTAGATGATCAACTTGCGTCATCATGTGTTGTAAGCCATGGCCAAATTCATGGAATAAAGTGGTTACATCATCATGCGTCAATAAAGACGGCTCTGTGCTAGTGGGTGGAGTAAAGTTGCAGGTTAAATAAGCGACTGGAATTTGCAGGTTATGGTCGGATTTTTTACGACCGACACAGTCATCCATCCAAGCGCCACCGCGTTTTTTGGCACGGGCATATAAGTCAAAATAGAATTTGCCGCGTACATTGCCGGCGGCATCGTTAATTTGATAAAAACTTACATCAGGATGCCAAGTATCAAAGTCAGTAATTTGAGTAATTTGTAGACCATAGAGCTTTTCAACTACTGCAAATAGACCAGGTAATACTTTTGTCGCAGGGAAGTAGGCTTTCACTTCTTCTTGTGATAGTTGGTAATAATGCTGGCGCATTTTTTCTGAATAGTAGCCTAAATCCCAAGACTGCAAATCTTCAATACCGTGTTCTTGTTTTGCAAACTCACGCAATTCAGCTAAGTCTTTTTGAGCTTGTGGCAGAGACTTTTTGGCTAAATCTTCAAGGAAGCTGGTGACATCACTAGGCTTTTCGGCCATTTTGGTTGCTAAAGATAGCTCGGCATAATTATTAAAACCTAATAGTTGGGCTTTTTCATGGCGTAAAGCTAAGATGTCTTCCATGTTTTGGGTATTATCCCATTGCGGATTTTGTGGGCCCTGCTCAGAAGCACGAGTGACATAGGCTTCATAATGCTCGCGTCTTAAATCACGATTATCGGCGTAGGTAATTACCGCTTGAAAAGACGGGAATTGTAAGCTGATCAACCAGCCGGCTTTCTCTTGTTGTTCGGCGGCTTGTTTTGCCTGGGCTAGTGCCGATTCGGGTAAACCTTTTAATTCAGAAATATCCGTGATGTGTTTACTCCATGCGTTAGTCGCATCAAGTAAGTTTTCTTCATAGTTGCTGGCTAAGCGTGACAGTTCTTGGCTAATTTCTTTATAACGTTGTTTTTTAGCAGTGTCTAAATCAATGCCTGAAAGTTTGAAGTCTCTTAGGGCGTTATGAATAATTTTTTGTTGTGCTTTGTCTAAGTTAGCAAAGTTAGGGCTATTTGCTATCACATGATACGCTTTGCATAGATCTTCATTTTGACCCATCTCAGTGCCATATTCACTCAACTTAGGTAAGCAAGCGTTATAGGCTAGACGTAATTCATCACTATTGGCGACAGAATTAAGATGGCTCACCGGTGACCAGGCTTTATTCAGCTTGTCTTCTATATTCTCAATTGGTTCAACTAAGTTTTCCCAAGTATAGTCAGCGGTAGCCTCTAAGCATGCTTTAACAACGCTGCGTGCCTCATCCAATAATTGGCTAATCGCCGGTTCAATGTGTTCTGGTTTTATGGCTGAAAACGCAGGGAGTTCTTGGCTGATTAATAGTGGATTGGTCATGGTAGTATTAATTGAGTGATCAGAGAGTTTGATGATTTATAAACATGTCATTACAGATGTTGACACTATTAGCTATTTTTGGGATGGCACTGAAAACAATGCTGTTTTAGACAATTGATCATGCCAACTCAGTTTGTTTTTATTGAATAAAACCCAGATAAAACCTAGCCCCAAAAAAACA
Organism: uncultured Methylococcaceae bacterium; assembly: GCA_903938485.1. Lineage (GTDB taxonomy): Bacteria > Pseudomonadota > Gammaproteobacteria > Methylococcales > Methylomonadaceae > Methylobacter_C. Next base: position 89,600 of record CAJADF010000089.1, on the reverse strand, counting down.
GTCCAAGAGAGTATGGCTGTTATAAAGCGTAATGACGCCTGATACCAACTTATCGGTTTTTGATCAAGAGTCAATACTTTGATTTTCCATGCGCGAAGGCCAAGTGTTTGTCCGCCGTGCGTCCAAAACCACCCGTAAAATAAAAAACAAATGCTGACCAAATAAACTCGATGGAGAAGAGCGTAATTCTTGAGAGTTTCTATATCAGTAAAAAGGAGAAGTACGCCATTAGCAACCAATAGTATGGCAATCAGTAGGACTATATCGTAAAATTGTGCCGCTAATCGGCGAAAAAAACCAGGTGAAACGGTGATGTCTCTACCTGGTTCTATTGGGAGTTTGGTCTGCTCTACCAATTAAATTTTAAAAAGCGCAAGTTTTTGGCCAAAATACATACACATCCCCATTAAAGCACCCAGCATTAACAAGGAAAAAAAGAAAGGCGGTCTATGGAAAAGAAGAATGCCAAAATCAGCGATAAAAATGCTGGTTAGTATAGGATGGTCAATAAGGCCATTAAGAATATTTTTGAACATAACAATACATTCCCGTTAATTACGCAATCGTGTGGTGCGAACATTTAATAAATGGTTGTCTGATCTTTGGACAAATCTAAAATGAATCGACATTTTTCTAAAAATCAGTTGCGAGATTTTACTATAATAAAAAGACTAATGTAACAAAAAGAAGATTGATTATCGGATACAATGTTGTCAAATGTTATCATTAATATATAAACACAATAATTAGGGTTAAAACGATTTTAAAATTCTTCAAAAAACTCATCAGCCCAGCTAAGAAAGATGCTGAATCAGTTTCGGATATAGTTAGAGTTTATTCGCGATCTGAACATAATATTTCGCGATCTCAAATTAGTGAAAATGCGCTGAAAGTGCTCTACAAACTACAGAAAGAAGGCTATAGCGCTTATCTTGTGGGCGGTTGTGTGCGCGATTTGTTGCTGGGACGTGAACCGAAAGATTTTGATGTCGTCACTAATGCTGACCCAGAAGAAATTAAAAAGGTGTTTCGGAATTGTCGTTTGATTGGTCGACGTTTTCGATTAGCTCATGTGCATTTTGGTAGAGAAGTGATTGAGGTGGCAACTTTTAGAGGTGCTGCTGAATCAAAAAATGATGAAAAACAGGTGCTTAATAATGAAGGGCGATTATTAAGAGACAATGTTTATGGCACTATTGAAGAAGATGTATGGCGTCGTGATTTTACTGTAAACGCGCTTTACTACAATATCAAAGATTTTTCTGTCGTAGATTATGTTCATGGAATGGAAGATCATAAGGCGGCTGAATTAAAATTAATTGGAGATCCTGAAACTCGTTTTCGTGAAGATCCTGTGCGTATGTTGCGTGCTGTGCGTTTCGCGGTTAAATTGGGTTTTAATATTGATATGAAGTGTCAGCAAGCCATGCATGAAGTGGCTGATTTATTGTCTAGCATCCCTTCTGCTAGATTGTATGACGAAACACTAAAACTATTTTTGTCTGGTTATGGTTTGCAAACTTTTGAGATGCTCAGGCATTATGGTTTATTTAAGGTATTGTTTCCTGTTACTGAACTTAGTTTGGCTGAAGAAGACGCTGGTTTTCCTCGGCAGTTACTGATTAAGGCTTTAGAGAATTCAGATAACAGAATTGCAGATGGTAAAACGGTAACTGCATATTTCTTATTTGCGGCTTTTTTATGGGAGCCGGTGCAAATCAGAGCCAGAGATAAAATAGTGCGAGGTGTGCCTGAATATATGGCTTATCAAGATGCAGCTAACGAAATAATTTCTCAACAAGTAAAAAGTACCGCTTTACCTCGGCATATCACCATGGCTATGCGAGAGGTTTGGAGTTTACAAGCTAAGTTCAATTCTCGATATGGTTCAAAACCAAGTAGATTAATCACGCATCCTAGATTTAGAGCAGGGTATGATTTTTTAATGTTGCGTGCAGAAACTGGCGGTGCTGATATGGAATTGGCTGAATGGTGGGGTAAATATCAAGAAGCCAGTGAAAATGATCAAAGAAAAATGACCCAGCCACCTCGTAAAGCAGCAGGTGGGAAAGCGTCTACACGAAAAAGAGGATATCGGCCTCGCGTTAAAAAAACCACTCCAGGGAACGATGCTTAAGGATAAAAGCTAATCAAACTAGTTTTTATCTATCAACAAATCGGAATAATTATGAATAACATCTCTTGTGAGCTTGTAACGGCTTACATAGGCTTAGGCAGTAATCTTGAAAATCCTATTACACAAATCAATTCAGCGCGTTTAGCCATTACTCAGCTTAATAAAGTTGAAGAGTTTACATTCTCTAGTTTGTATCACAGTTTACCGATGGGCCCGCAAAATCAGCCAGATTATGTTAATGCGGTGATGGGTATAAATACTTCTTTAGAGCCTCTAACGTTGTTGAGATGTTTGCAATCCATAGAGAATGCGCAAGGTCGAGTTAGAAAAGGTGAGCGTTGGGGTGCAAGAACGTTAGATTTAGATATTTTATTATATGGAAATTCTGTTCTAGATTTGCCGGACTTAAAAGTGCCGCATATTGGTATAGATGAGAGGGCTTTTGTTTTATATCCGTTGCATGAAATAGCCCCAAATTTATTAATCCCCACTAAAGGTGCTTTAGCAGATTTGGTATCTAAATGTCCTTTAGATGGTCTTAAGTTGCTTAATTGATATGACTTATTTAAATCACGAATTAACTCCATCATTGTTAACAATAAATGACCTAGTTGCAATGAAGCAAGTAGGTGAAAAAATATCTTGCTTAACTGCTTATGATGCAAGTTTTAGTGCATTGATTGACGCTGCTGGTATCGATGTGATGTTGGTGGGTGATTCATTAGGTATGGTGATGCAAGGACATGATACGACTTTGCCTGTAACCATTAATGATATGATTTATCATAGTCGTTGTGTAACTCAAGCTAGAAAAAGAGCTTTTCTAATAGCGGATTTGCCCTTTATGACTTATACGACACCGATTGTCGCCGCAGAAAATGCCGCTCAATTAATGCAGGTGGGCGGGGCACAAATGGTAAAGTTGGAAGGGCCACATTTTGAAGTTGTGCGATTTTTAGTTAATTTAGGCGTGCCAGTTTGTGCGCATCTGGGTTTATTACCGCAGTCAATTAATCAATTAGGTCGTTATAAAGTGCAAGGAAAAGCCCCCGGTGAGTCGGCTAAAATAAAATCTGATGCGCTAAAATTACAAGAGGCAGGTGCGAGTTTACTGGTTTTGGAATGCATTCCAACTGAGCTTGCTCAGGAAATTACTGCGGAATTAAGTATTCCGGTGATTGGTATTGGTGCGGGTGTTGAATGTGATGGTCAAGTATTAGTGCTTTATGACATGTTAGATATTGGTGTCTGTAAACGTCCGCGTTTTTCAAAAAACTTTATGAAGGGTGCCGATTCCATTTTTGATGCGGTCTTTGCTTATCACCAGGCGGTTAAAGCCCAGCAATTTCCGAGTATAGAACATACTTTTTAAACGTTATGCAAATTATTAATACGGTTTCTGACTTACGTGCTTTGATTAAAGCATGGCGAAGAAGTGGTGAAAGTATTGCTTTTGTTCCAACCATGGGCAATTTGCACGCCGGACATATCGATTTAGTTAATAAGGCGAAAATCTGTGCCGATAGAGTTGTGGTTAGTATTTTTGTTAATCCGACTCAGTTTGGCGAGGGCGAGGATTTTTTAACTTATCCGCGGACAGAGCAGGCTGACCAATCACAATTAGAGGTTGTGGGTGTTGATGCTTTATTTTTGCCTGCTGTGGAAGATATATATAGTCCTAATGCAGCAACTTCTATTACTGTGAATGGGCTTTCTGAACGTTATTGTGGTGCTTTCAGACCTGGACATTTTAGTGGAGTAGCAACTGTGGTCTGTAAATTGTTTAATATTGTTCAGCCTGATAAGGCTTTATTTGGTTTGAAAGATTTTCAACAATTAACTGTTATCAAATCGATGGTCCAGGATTTAAATATCCCCGTTGAAATAATTTCCGTAGATACGGTAAGGGAAGCGAGTGGTTTAGCCTTGAGTTCAAGGAATGGCTATTTAACCGACCTAGAAAAACAATTGGCACCAGAGCTTTATAAGGTTTTATGTGCCGCAAAGGCTGCTATTTTACAAGGCGAACTTAATATAACTGAAATAGAGCAACAAGCTATAAAAAAATTAGAGTTTTATGGCTTTAAGCCCGATTACTTAAGTATTTGCCGAAGTCAGGATTTAAGTCCTGCTACCTCAAAAGATATTGAATTAGTTGTTTTGGTTGCTGCTAAATTAGGAAAAACTAGATTAATAGATAATCTTTGTTTTTCTAAGGTCATTTGAACAAAGCTAAAATGACTATAGTAGTCTTCATAATGTTATTTAAATAGACTGTTTTTATTTTATTGCTTGTCATATATTTTCTTATTATCAATCGGCGTGAGCGATCTATTTTAGTTGGATACTTAAGTCTTTTATATAAGGGGCTTTTCTTGTAAACTGAGCTTTCATAATATAGCTAAAGAGCGTGATTTCTTTTGTTGGAAAGATCTTAGTATCTAAATAGTTGATGGACGCTTTCATTTAATGGATAATGACCGGTTTTCAAACGTATTTATAGTGTTTTATTATGCAAATTACGATGCTTAAAGCGAAGTTACATCGAGCCACCGTGACGCGTTCAGAGTTGGGTTATGAGGGATCTTGTGCAATTGATGGCACTATTCTTGATCTAGCAGGCATAAAAGAATACGAGCAAATCCAGATCTATAACATTAATAACGGCGAGCGTTTTACCACGTATGCTATTCGTGCAGAAAATGGTTCAGGGGTGTTTTCGGTTAATGGGGCTGCTGCACGTTTGGCGTGCCCAGGTGATTTGATTATTGTCTGTGCTTATACTATTCTTGATGCGCAAGAAGCAGAGCAACATAAACCAAAGTTGGTTTATTTTAATGACAAAAATGAAATTGTGCGTTCTGCTTCTTCTATACCTGTGCAAGCAGCTGGTTAATTTTTAAAAGTTTCTTAGAAAAAGCCCGCGAGTTAGTAAACTTAGCGGGCTTTTTATTGTTTATGCTATGAAAAGTTTATGGAACTTTAAAATGCATAATATAGTCGGACAATGCTTTCTTACCGGTATTTACTCTGTATGCAAATAAATTTAATTACCGTTGGTAATCGTATGCCTAGCTGGGTAGAGCAGGGTTATGATGAATATGCAAAACGGATGCCGCGTGAGTGTGAGTTGGTTCTTAAAGAAGTGGCTCCGGGTAAAAGAACTAAGAACAGTGATGTAGCACGTATTGTCAGGGAAGAGGGTGAACGGATGTTAGCCGCCATTCCGCAAGGTTCACATATTGTGACTCTAGATATTCCTGGTAAACCATGGACTACGCCTGAATTATCACTAGCCATGCAGCGCTGGTTAGAGAGCGGTCAAAATGTAGCTTTATTGGTAGGTGGGCCTGAAGGCTTGGCGGAGTCTGCTAAACAATTAGCGCGCGAGTCTTGGAGTTTGTCTAAATTGACATTTCCACATCCCTTGGTACGTATTGTGGTTGCTGAGCAATTGTATCGCGCTTGGAGTATTCTTCATAATCATCCTTATCATCGTTAATGACTCGTCAAATTATTCTTGCATCTGCCTCTCCTCGCCGAAGAGAGCTTCTTGATCAAATAAAGGTTTGTTATCAAGTCCATGCGGTTGATTTGGATGAGACACCTTTACTCAATGAATCCCCTCTTGTTTATGTTCAAAGAGTGGCGGCAGAAAAGTCTGCGTTGTGTCAGATGCAACTTAATTCTAGTTTGCCGGTGTTGGCAGCAGATACCTCTGTGATTTTTGGTAATAAGATTATGGGTAAGCCAAAAGATGAAGCAGATGCTTTGGCAATGTTAACTCAATTATCAGGTAAAACACATCAAGTAATTACTGCTGTTTCGTTAAGAGGGCGTGAGCATTTTGAAGCGACCAGCATTACTGAAGTTACCTTTAGAGTTTTATCAATACAAGAGATTTTGAATTATTGGCAAACGGGTGAGCCTTTGGATAAAGCGGGTAGTTATGCCATTCAGGGCTTAGGTGGATTATTCGTGCAGTCAATTGTAGGTAGTTTTTCAGGTGTGGTTGGTTTACCATTGTTTGAAACAGCCCAGTTATTATCTAAACAAGGAATAGAGTTAATAAAATGAGTGAAGAGATTTTAATCAATGTAACGCCACCTGAAACGCGAGTTGCGGTCATTGAAAATGGAGTGCTACAAGAACTCATTATAGAAAGAACACGTGAGCGTGGCTTAGTTGGTAATATTTACAAAGGTGAAGTCTGTCGAGTATTGCCAGGTATGCAAGCAGCGTTTGTTGATATTGGTTTGCCCAAGGCCGCATTTATTCATATTTCTGATTTATGCGCAAAAGATATTGAAGAAAAAGCGTCTGATCAAATTGAGCATTATCTTCGAGAAGGTCAGTATCTTGTTGTGCAGGTGGTTAAGGATCCTTTAGGTAGTAAGGGAGCTAGATTAACCACAGAAATATCTATTCCTTCACGTTATCAAGTTTATATGCCTTATTCAAATAGTTCAGGTGTATCTCAGCGTATCGAAATTGATGCAGAACGATTACGATTAAGAGCGTGTCTAGATGGCTTTAGGCTTGAAAATAACTGTGGTGGGTTTATCGCTAGAACCGCTGCTGAATGTGTGCCAGAAGCGGTTCTTGTAGCCGATATGACTTTTTTGTTGAAGTTATGGGAGTCCATTCTAAAGAAAATTGTTTTGGCTAAGTCCAAGCAATTTATCCATAAAGATTTACCTTTAAGTATAAGAACCCTCAGGGATTTATATAAAGAAAGTTTAGATAGAGTTAGGGTAGATTCTAGAGAGACTTATAACAGTTTACTGGATTTTGCTGAGGTATTTGTACCGGAAATTGTGCCTGTTATTGAACATTATTCGGGTGAATGTCCCGTTTTTGATATTTATAGTGTCGAAGATGAGATTAAGAAAGCATTGGATCGTAAGGTTAAATTAAAATCTGGCGGTTATTTGATTTTTGATCAAACTGAAGCAATGACCACCGTTGATGTGAATACTGGCGGTTATGTGGGGGGACGTAATCTTGAGGAAACTATCTTTAAAACAAATTTAGAAGCCGCTCAAACTATTGCGAGACAATTAAGACTCCGTAATTTGGGTGGTATTATCATCATCGATTTTATCGATATGAAAAGTGAGGATCATAAAAAATTAGTGCTGCAGGCTTTAGAGCGAAATCTTGAAAAAGATCGCGCCAAGACTAAAATTACGGAAGTCTCTGTATTGGGCTTAGTTGAAATGACCCGCAAGAGAACAAGAGAAAGTTTACAACATATTCTTTGTGAACCTTGTAGTGCTTGTGGGGGGCGTGGTGTGTTAAAAACCCCTGAGTCTATGTGTTTAGAGATTTTTAGGGAGATTATTCGTGAGGTAAGGCTTTATAAAGTGCAAACCTTGTTAGTGCTGGCATCTAATGAAGTAGTTGAAATGTTGTTAGATGAAGAAGCTGATATGTTGGCTGAGCTAGAAATTTTCTTGGGCGTACAAATTAAATTTAGAGTTGAAGCACAATATAATCAGGAACAATATGATGTTGTGCTTCTCTAATAGGTCTTATGATCCATCATTTTAAACGTGCGACGCGGCATTTAATTTTTTGGACTCTAATTGCCTTAGCACTTAGTTTAACAACGTTACGCGTGTTATTGTTAAGTATAGATGATTATAAGGCTGAATTATCTATACGTGTTTCAGAATTGGTTGGAACGCCACTCACTATAGGTAAGTTAACTGCCAACATGCGTGGTTATAGACCGGAGTTGATTCTGAAAGATATCAAAATATCCTCTGTACTAGCAAATGCGCCTCCGGCAATTCAGTTAAAAGAAATTCGCTTGGGTATAAATCTTTTAGACGTCTTATTTAACAGGGCAATTTTATCTTCTTCTCGCGTTAGTTTAGTCGGTGCAAAGCTTTCGGTTATTCGTAAAAAGGATGCAAGTATATCTATTGTCGGTTTAAAAGAAGGCGATGAGCAGCCTCTATGGTTATTAGAGGGAGCTCAATATGAGGTGCTAGCGAGTGAAGTAACGTGGTTAGATCAGATGAATGATGCTAAACCGGTTAAGCTTGAAGCCGTCAATTTAGCCATCATAAATTCAGGTTCGCATCATCAAGTTAATTTAATGACGCAATTACCATTGACTTATGGTGATTATTTGACCGCTGTTATCAGTTTTGATGGGAATGCTTTCGTCTCTGCGGCAATTGATGGGAAAGTTTTTTTTGAAGGTAAAAATCTTAAATTATCGGCATTAAAATCTCTTGATTTACCTATTAATATTGCAATCAATTCGGGTGTGGCAAATTTAAAAGTATGGAGTGATTTGCAGGCGTCGCAATTTGTAGCATTGCAAGCACAAGTAAATATCGAGCAAATTAAGGTACAGCAAGCTGATCAGTTATTTATTGCTAAGCAGTTAAACACTCACTTTAATGGTCGCTTGCAAGATAAACGCTGGCAGTTTGATGTTACAAAATTTTTGTTAGAAACAAGTTCTCAGCAGAGTGATAGTAAATTATGGCCCGATGCTGTTTTTAGTGTTTCCGGCGTGTTAAATGATGCGAATGAATTTCAGGAATTTTCATTTTTTATAAAACAGCTCGATTTAAAAGAGGGTGCTTATATTGCTCGGTTTTTTGCGCCTTTAGCTAAACAGCATTTGGAATTATTGCAACAGGCAGATATACAAGGAAGTTTAGAAAACCTTGCCGTATTTACCAATATAGTTAATAAGACGGCTACTATAAAAGGTGTTTTTAAAGATTTAAGTCTTATGCCAGTTTTAGGTCTTCCTGGGCTATCTAATTTAACAGGAACTATAAGAGGTACTGAAAAGGCTGGAGAATTACGCTTAGCTTCAAGCAATGCTGAATTAAAGATGCCTGATGTTTTTTTGGAACCACTTAAAATTGAAGGTATTAAGGCTAAGCTAGATTGGCTACAAACAGCATCTGCATGGTCTATTTCTAGTGAAAACTTGCGTTTAAACTTACCGCATTTTCAAAGTCAGAGTCGCTTACATTTGACTTTTCCTCTTGTTCAAGATCTGCCTTTTATGGACTTACAAACAAGCTTTGTCAGTGATGATGTGAGTTTGTTAACGCCTAACTATCCTAAAAAAGTGATGAAGCCAGCGGATGTATTATGGTTTGATAAAGCATTTGCCGCGGGTCGGGTTAAAAGAGGGCAAGTATTGTATTTTGCTAAATTGGGTGCGTTCCCGTCTCAAAATTCTGATGGTGTTTTTGAAACTCAATTGGATGTTGAGGGTTTGACGTTAGATTACGCCCCTGATTGGCCATTAATAACAGACATTATTGGCAAAGTAGATATTCAACATCGTTACTTAAATTGTGAGATTTCACAAGGAAAAAGTCATGAATTGAACATTTCTCAAGCAACCGTTATTAATCCAGAGATGGGTAGAAGTAAAATATTAACCGTAAAGGGTAGTTTAGAAGGTGAGATAGCTAATGTGTTTAAGTTTTTAAAGGCATCACCTTTAAATTCTGAAGTAGGGTTTGTTGTTGATGCTCTTACTCCAAAAGGCAATACACCTGTTACGTTAGATTTAACATTACCTTTAGCTGAGGGTATTTTGCCTAAAGTATTTGGCATGGCTCAGTTTAAGAATGCTAGCCTAAATGTTGACGCTTTAGATCTGTTGGTTAGTAAAGTAGAGGGTGATTTAAAATTTACCGAACACGGAGTTTATAGTGACACAATTCGAGCTCAGGCTATCAACAAGCCTATAAAGGTGAATATTGACAAAGCGGATCATGAGCAAACTTTTCTAAATATTATTGGCAATGCTAGTATTGAGGATTTACAACATCAATTTGATATTCCGGGTTTGAATTTGGCAAATGGCGTTTTAAATTATCAATTGAAGCTCGGATTGCCCTATGAAGATAGACCGTCAGAGCTTTTGTTACAGAGTGATTTGCTGGGGGTTAGTTTAGAGTTACCTAAACTATTAGCTAAAACAAAAGAGCAGAAAAAATCTTTAGCGTTAACTTTTGGATTGGGTGCAGAGCAATTTTTGCCGATTAAGCTTAATTATAATCAGCAATTTAAGGCGGATGTAAAATTAGATTTGAAAGCTCATCGACTTCATTCTGGTTATGTTTTATTGGGAGGTGGCGATGTTTTTTCTGATAATGAAGTGGGTTTAATTATAGAAGTGAATGAGACGCCGTTTAATTTTTATGATTGGTCAGCATTGGTAGCTCAAAAACAAGATGAAAAATCGACCGCTTTGGATATCAGGCAATTAAAGCTTCATAGTCAGCAAGCTATGTGGAAAGAAACTCCTTTAGGGATTTTCGATTTGACTTTAAAACCAGAGCATGGATATTGGGTAGGCGATATAAATAGTGCTTTTACGATTGGTAAAATAAGTATCCCTAAGGATATTAAAGGTTCTGATAAGATTTCTTTAGAAATGACGTCATTGGATTTGTCTGCTTTTAAAGAACTAAAGAGCAATACTAAAACTTCTTCAAGACCTAATGTAGAAATAGAACCTAAATCAGATGTGTTGCCTAATGATTTGCCTTTGTTATCTTTGACCAGTTCCAAAACTTGGTGGAAAGGATTTGATTTAGGTCGTATTAATATAGAAACGGAAAGGATTCCTGAGGGTATGCTTATTAAAAAAATGGATTTGTATAGTGTTAATCAACAATTAAAGTTATCGGGTACATGGAAAGTGACTGGAGGTATTTCACAAACTAATATGGAAGGTAACTTAGAAATAGCAGATGCAGGTAAATGGTTAGCTAATCTTGGTATTAGTAAGGACTTTAAGGAAACACAGGCTAATATTGATTTTTCTGGGTATTGGAATGGTGCACCTTATGAGATGGATTTAAAAAATGTAAAAGCAGGTATTGATGTTGATTTTAAATCTGGGCGTTTATTAAGTGTTGAACCCGGTTTTGGTCGTTTATTGGGTATTCTTGCTGTGGCACAATGGGTAAAAAGAGTTCAATTAGATTTTAGTGACGTTTATAAAGAAGGCTTGTCTTTTAATACTATTAAAGGTCATTTTGATTTATCTGATGGAAAGGCATTAACAAAAGATTTGGTTGTTGATGCGATTCCTGCAAAAATCAGTATTGTGGGGAGCACCGATTTGATGAACGAAAGTTTAGATGAGTTAATTTCTGTGGTGCCAAAAAGCGCTGATGCCCTTCCTATAGCTGGTACAATTGTGGATAAAGTGACTGGTTTAATCGGTCAATCTTTAACGGGTAAAGATCAAGAAGGTTTTTTCTTTGGTTATCAATATTTAGTTAAAGGTGCATGGGGTAATTCACAGATTATACCTTTGCATAAAAACGATGGTTTGGTTCAAAAGACTTGGTATAGCATTACTGATTTTCCTTGGAATCAGGAACGTGAAGAACAAAAATAAGAGAGATATATGAATAAGTGTGCAGCAATACAAATGGCATCAAGTCCTAGTGTTAGTTTTAATTTATTAGAAGCAGGTAAATTGATAGCTGAGGCTGTTAAGGCGGGTGCAAAATTAGTCGCTTTGCCGGAAAATTTCGCCTTAATGGGGACTCATGAAACTGATAAATTAAACGCAAAAGAGATCGATGGTGAAGGGTCTATTCAAGAATTTTTAGCTGCTACAGCAAAAAAACATAGCGTATGGATAGTTGGTGGCACAATGCCAATGGCTGGCAATGATCCTAGTATGGTACGTGCAGCCTGCTTGATTTATAACGATAAAGGTGAGCGTGTCGGTCGTTACGATAAGATACATTTGTTTGATGTAAAAGTACCTGGAACAGATGAGGTCTATCGTGAATCTGATGCTATTGAGCCAGGTACAGAAGTACAGGTTTTTGATACGCCTATAGGAAAGTTAGGTGTGGCCATTTGTTATGATTTGCGTTTTCCTGAGTTTTTCCGAAAAATGTCAGATTTAGGCGTAGAAATATTAGTTATTCCTTCGGCTTTTACTGCTGAGACGGGTGCTGCGCATTGGGAAGTATTATTACGAGCGAGAGCAATTGAAAATTTATGTTATGTGATTGCACCTAACCAAGGTGGGTTTCATCTGAATGGTCGTAAAACTTATGGTCATAGTATGATTATTGATCCTTGGGGGGTTATTCTAGATTGCTATAAAACTGGCGGTGGTTTTGTATCTGCAGACATTGATTTGGAGCGTTTACATAAGGTGCGTGGCGCTTTTCCTGCTTTAGAACATAGACGTTTTTTTTAAGTGATTAATAATGAAATGGTTTAATGTCGTTTTTGGTTGTTGGTTACTCTGTGCTTGTACCGCACATGATAGTCGGTATCGTGATACTGCAATGCTAGAAAAACCACCTGAGTTAAATGCTAATAGCACTGATGAAGTAAAATTAAAAGATACCAGTTCAGTAAAACAGGATTTAGACGGTACAGGTTTAGGTGAGTTAATTTATTTAAAATCTACTAATCCACCTGTGATAATCATTAAACAGTCTTTTGATGTTGCTTGGCAAACCTTAGGTAATGCGCTACTAGCAGATAAACTGGAAATTACTGATAAAGAACATGATACAGGTCGATATTTTGTAAGTTATGATCCAGACAGAATAAGTGCTGAAGATAGTAATTTCTTTAATAAGACCTTGAGTTATTTTGATGATAACAACAACGAAGAACGTTATGTGTTAACAGTTAAGGATCAAGGTCTAGAAACAGAAGTGACTGCGGCTAATAACATGGAGCCAAAGCAAAGTTCTAAAAAAGACGAGAATTATAAATTGACTAATCCGCCACCTGATGGAGCAGAAAATTTGTTACTGTCTATTTATAAGACCATGAGTGAGCGATCAAAACACCTACATCATAAGGGTAACCCTTATCATCATAAAGACTAGTCCGGATAAATATATTATCTCTTTGAATAAGAACAACAATAAATTAATGGTCTAATGAAAATATTAAACTTAGCAAAACAGGCTATTTTGGTGCCTGCGGGTATTCAAGATGTAGATATCGAAAAAATCATGGCTAGGCTATTAACGTCAAGTGTGGATGCTGCAGATATTTATTTTCAGTCTAGCCACAGTGAATCGTGGGTGATGGAAGGCGGTATCATCAAAGAAGGTAGCCATAGTATCGAACAAGGTGCGGGTGTAAGAGCCGTATCAGGTGAGAAAACGGGTTTTGCTTACAGTGATCGCATAGAGTTGCCGGTTTTACTTGAAGCCGCTAATAATGTCAGAGCGATAGGTCGTCAAGGACAAGAGGCGCAGATTGGTTTGATTCATGCGGCGAATACCGTGCAATATTATCCTGTTGGTAATCCACTGAAGTCCTTAGGTGAACAACAAAAGATGGATTTGTTGCGGCAAGTGGATACAGAAACACGTAAGCTGGATCATCGTATAGAAGAAGTGATTATTAGTCTAAGCGGTGTGCATGAAACTATCTTAGTCGCCAATCAAGATGGATCATTGGCGGGAGATATTCGCCCGCTAGTACGCATGAATGTATCCGTGATCGTGGTTGAGAATGGCCGACGTGAGCAAGGCAGTATGGGCGGCGGCGGTCGCAGTGATTACAATTACTTTGTTGAACTCAATAGAGGCTTAGACTATGGCCGAGAAGCCGTTCGTCAAGCTTTAGTTAATTTAGAAGCCCAAGATGCACCTGCTGGCAATATGACCGTAGTACTCGGTTCGGGTTGGCCGGGTATTTTATTGCATGAAGCGATTGGTCATGGCTTAGAAGGTGATTTTAATCGTAAAGGCACGTCTGCATTCAGTGGCAGAGTGGGTGAGCGAGTGGCCTCTGATTTATGTACAGTAGTGGATGACGGCACTATCGCCGGGCGTCGCGGTTCTTTAAGTATTGATGATGAAGGCACGCCCACTGAAAATACCGTGCTGATTGAAAACGGTATCTTAAAAGGTTATATGCAAGATAAGCTTAATGCGCGATTAATGGGCGTTAAATCGACCGGTAATGGTCGCCGTGAATCTTATGCCAGTTTACCGATGCCCAGAATGACCAATACCTATATGTTGGCTGGAAAGCATAATCCAGAAGAAATTATTAAGTCGGTTAAGAAAGGTTTATACGCTAAGAACTTTGCTGGTGGTCAGGTGGATATTACCTCTGGCAAGTTTGTATTCTCCGCCAGTGAAGCTTATCTGATAGAAGATGGCAAAATTACGCGACCTGTCAAAGGTGCAACTTTAATTGGAAATGGTCCTGATGTCCTTACAAAGGTGTCAATGGTTGGGACTGATCTTGAATTAGATAGCGGTGTGGGCAGTTGTGGTAAAGAAGGCCAAAGCGTGCCTGTCGGTGTAGGTCAGCCCACCCTTAAGATTGATGGTATTACCGTCGGCGGTACGAGTGTTTAATGGCTCTCTCGCTATTAACTACTTGAGTTGTCTAGACATCTAAAAATTATAAAAAGAGAATACTGTGCAAAATCAGCAAGAAGTAAATCGATTAAAAGATATTGTTCAAAACTTATTAGATGAAGCCAAACAGCAAGGCGCAACGGCGGCTGAAGCAGGCTTAAGTCAAGAAAATGGCTTATCGGTGTCGGTCCGATTAGGGGATGTAGAAACGATTGAACATCACTGCAGTCAAGGCTTAGGTATTACTGTTTATTTCGGTCAACGTAAAGGTTCTGCAAGTACCACCGATTTATCCATTGAATCCATTAAAGAAACCGTCAGTGCTGCATGCAGTATTGCGCGATATACCAGTGAAGATGAATATGCGGGTTTGCCAGAAAAAGCATTATTAGCGACTTCATTCCCTGATCTTGATGTAAACCATCCTTGGGCCATCACGGCTGATGAGGCGATTGCGTTAGCGATTGAATGTGAAGATGCGGCGCGACATTATGATGCTGAAATCACTAACTCAGAAGGTGCGTCGGTTAATACCCATCAAGGGATTCATGTTTTAGGCAATAGCTTAGGCTTTTTGCACGGATCGTTGTCTACACGTCATTCTTTAAGTTGTTCTGTGTTAGCGCAACGTGGTGACAGTATGCAACGCGATTATTGGTACACCGTTGCGAGAAACGCTAATAATCTAGAAGCGGCTGTTGAAGTGGGACAAAAAGCAGCGCAACGTACGTTAAGACGATTAGAAGGACGTAGTCTTTCAACGCGCCAATGCCCTGTTTTATACAGTGCAGAGATTGCCTCAGGTTTATTATCTTCTTTTATTGGCGCTATATCCGGCGGCAATTTATATCGTAAGTCTTCATTCTTATTAGATGCTTTAGATACACAAGTATTCCCTGGATTTGTCCATATTCATGAGCAACCTCATTTGATCGGTGCATCCGGTAGCTCGGCTTATGATAGTGAAGGCGTAGCAACTCATACCCGTGATTTAGTCACTGACGGCATCTTGCTCAGTTATGTTTTAGGCACTTATTCTGCGCGTAAATTAGGTTTACACAGTACCGGCAATGCGGGCGGTGTGCGTAACTTAACGATTGATCCAGGTGTGTTGGACTTTGATGGTCTATTAAAACAAATGGATACGGGGTTGTTGGTGACAGAATTAATGGGGCAAGGCGTTAATATCTTAACGGGTGATTATTCGCGCGGTGCGGCAGGTTTCTGGGTAGAAAAGGGTCAGATTCAATACCCCGTAGAAGAAATTACCATCGCGGGTAATCTAAAAGATATGCTTAGAAATATTGTTGCCGTCGCTAATGATGTCGATTATCGCGGTAATGTCAGAACTGGTTCAATCTTAGTTGAACGTATGTCGATCGCAGGGCAATAAGTCCTATAAAGCTGCTTAATTAATCGGTAGCCCTTAGGCGGTTGATTAAATTAAAGTCTTTTTAATCCGGGTTTAATGAGGATTTAACCGTTCGTTCTGAACCTGTCGAAGAATAAACGGTTAAGCAGGTTTGTAAATAATTTAATAGGTAGCAAGGGCTTTTTAAGCGGTGGGCTTTATTAAAATCCAGTGATAATAAGCAGTTAAAGTGATTTTATAATATCAGCAATTAATTGCGGGCCTTTATAGATTAGGCCACTATAGACTTGCACCAAACTCGCTCCTGCGTTTAATTTCTCTTGTGCATCATCTGCCGATAAAATCCCCCCCGCCGCAATAATAGCGACTTTGTCTTGTAGTTCGGCCGCTAAGCCTTTTACCACGCGTGTTGATGCCGTTTTAACCGGTGCGCCACTCAATCCCCCCGCTTCTTGTGCTAAAGGATGCTGTGCAATAGCCTCTCTGGAAATAGTCGTATTCGTCGCAATCACGCCATCAATTTCAAAGTCGAGTAATAAGCTAGCGATATGGCTGATTTCTTCATCGGTTAGATCGGGAGCAATCTTAATGGCTAGGGGTACATAAAAGCCGTATTCTTGTTCTAGACTCAGCTGTTCATTTTTTAAATTAGCCACCAAGCGTCTAATTTCATCACCTTGTTGTAACTGTCGTAAATTCTTGGTGTTGGGTGATGAGATATTAATAGTGATGTAGCTGGCAGAGGTATAGGCTTTACGTAAACCCATCAAGTAATCTTCCGTCGCCTCTTCAATCGGGGTATCAAAATTCTTGCCGATATTAATACCTAAAATGCCGCTGTAGCCACTGTGCTGAGCTTGTGCCAATAAATGATCAATACCGGTGTTATTAAAACCCATGCGGTTAATAATCGCTTGATGCTCAGGTAATCTAAATAAACGCGGTTTAGGATTGCCGGGTTGGGGTCTGGGGGTGACGGTCCCTATTTCTATAAAACCAAACCCTAAGGCGTCTAAAGCATTAATGTAATCGCCGTTCTTATCTAGGCCGGCCGCTAATCCTACGGGGTTTTTAAAGTGTAAACCCATCACTTCAACGGGTTTCTCAGGCAGTATTGGATAAAGCAACGCACTAAGGCCGCTGCTATCAGACAGCTTAAGCAACTTAAGAGTGACCTCATGGGCTAATTCTGGATCTAGTGAGAATAATAAAGGGCGCAGTAAGGGGTAGATATTCATAAGCGTTAAGTAATTGTCTGTGGGATATAGAAATCTAACGATAGTGGATTAGGGGCTTAGTGTGGCGCTATTTTATAAGGCGTCGGATCAACCTGGGTTGGGCGCTTTAACAGCAGATCCACCATCAATTGTGCAGAAGCAGGACCCATAATAAGTCCGTTTCTAAAATGACCGGCATTAATACTTAAATTGCTGATCTCAGGATGTTGATCAATATAAGGCACACCTTCTGCTGTACCTGGTCTTAAGCCAGCCCAATGATGTAACAATGGGGCTTCTTTAAGTGCGGGCATCAATTGATACGCAAAGTCAGAGAGCTTTTCTTTAGCGGCTGAAGTAGGGGTTTTATTAAAATCATCATACTCAACCGTGCTGCCTGCTAATATTTTTCCATCCCGTCTGGGGATTAAATAATGATCACCGTCCAATACCATCGTTTTTAAGGTATGGGGTGCACCATCAAATAACAACATTTGACCTT
Source organism: uncultured Methylococcaceae bacterium (assembly GCA_903938485.1). GTDB lineage: Bacteria > Pseudomonadota > Gammaproteobacteria > Methylococcales > Methylomonadaceae > Methylobacter_C. The sequence goes on along the minus strand of CAJADF010000089.1, from coordinate 72,004 downwards.
TGACGGGTTGCACTTCGGGGCGCTGATTAATGATGCCAGGAAACAGTCGTTTAAATAGTTTACCTGTCCATGCACCAGCAGAAATTATCAGGTTTTGCACCGGTATGTGGCCTTTGCTGGTAGCAATATGGCAAATACTGTTGTTTTGAATGCTTACATCCAGCAGTTCACATTCTTCAATAATGTTGATGCCTTTATTAATCAGATCTTGCGTCAGTGATTTTACTAAGCGTGGATTACGGGCTTGAGCAATAGTGGGTAAATAGATCGGGTTAAGCGGTGCGGTCACTAAGCCATCAAATAAATCCGCAGTAGGCGTTTCATAAGCTATTTGATGAGTATTACACCAGTGGGTGGCCGCTTTAATATCCGGGTTTTTAGTGATTAATAAACCACACGGGGTCCATTCGGGATCTTTTTGGGTGTCTGCGATTAATTGGCTGGCTAAAGTCGGATAGAGCTTTAGGCTCTGTAGTGTTAAGCGGGTAATAGCATCCGATTGGCGCCAAGGATACAGGGGTAACAAGATGCCGCCGCCTGCCCAAGAAGATTCTTGTCCTAAATGACTTTTTTCAATAACCGTGACAGTGGCCCCTGCATTAAAGAGTTCTCTGGCGGTGAGTAGGCCAATAACGCCGCCGCCAATAAGGGTAAAGTCTGTAGTTTTAATCATTATTTAAAGTAAAGTTATTCTTTGCTCATTATACCGTGTACTTAGAATATTGGGTTAGGCGGTGATTTTATTCTTAGAATAGCCTGATTGTTTCACAATAAAATCTAATAAGTTTCAGTTATATAGATAATGTTGTAAACTTGATGTGAATCAATTTTTATTCAATTTCTGCTTATGTTGAGTATCTTTTATAGTGATGAGTCTTCTTACTTATTGATATTTAAGGTTTATGTTTTTTAAGGCAAATGGCATTAAAGCTTGTGGGTTAATCAGTTTACTGATATTATTTTCCCGCTTGATGTGATTTGTTGTATTTATGCAAATCGTTTGTAAATTAACAACCCATAAGGGGATAATTATGATTAATAAAAATAAAAAATACCTAGGAGCAGCCTTAGCAACGTTAGCCGTTGCAGGTTTAGTAGCAGCACCACAAGCCTCAGCACACAAACATAAAGCTACTGCTCCAGCAGCAGTTAGCAAAACTGAAGTATTAGAAGCACAATTACGTGCTATGCAAGATGAAATTGCGGCTTTAAGAGCACAAGTTAATGCGGGGACTCCAGCGGCAACAGTAGCAGCTACAGTGGCTGCAGATACTAAAAAAGTACAAGAATTAGATGCATGGGCTACCTCAGTAAAAGCTAAACATGCAGAAACTCATCATGCTGAAGGTGGCAACATGTTGTACTTCCGTGGCGGTTTTAGTAACAATGATAGCTCAATGATTGCTACTACTAATAGTATTGGTGGAGTAAATGGTTCGGCGTCAACTGGTTCAAACGGTCATTCAACTGGTTGGAACTTTGGAGCAGGTATTGATTTTAAATTGAACGATAATATGTTTGGTTTAATGGATAAGACAGAATTATTAGGCGAATTGGATCTTAACTACGTTGATTTAGGTACATTCAAGAGCAGTGTTGGTGGATTGACAGTTGATACAACAGGTTATTCAACAGCATCTCAAAGTATGTTAAGAATTAATGCGTCTCCAAAAATTAAATTCATGAAGGGTAGTGATTTCAGACCTTGGTTAATTCCAGTTGGCTTCACTTTAAACGTTATCAGTCCTCCATCTCAAGCTAACTCAATCACTGAGCTAAAACCAGCAATGAACTTTGGTACAGGTGTCGATTATAGAGTTTGGAAAAGCTTGTATATTGGTGCAGACGTGCGTTACTTCTTAGCGACATCTACACTTGATGGTACTAATGTTAACGGTTTAACTGCAGGTGGTACTTTAGGTTTCGGTTTCTAAGCATTCCGCTTAAATCGTTACCCAACAAAAAGGGCGAGAAGCGATTCTCGCCCTTTTTTTATGCCTGTTAACTTAAGGCCTATAATAAAAACAGTGTGATGAGTAGGTGTAGTTAATCGCTTCATGATTAAACGTTCTCGTTGACTGAAAAAGCGCCCAAACACACGCAAAAATCGCCCTCGCACAGGAAAAAAGTCAGATAACACTCAGCAATTGTGACCTAGCACTGCGCAAATGTGAGGTCGCACCACTAAACGTTGCATGCACATTAATGCTATGCGATATCACACAGATCGGTTGTGATAGCGGGGGCTTGATATAGCGAGGTGTCTTTTGGCTTTTGTGAGGCGACAAAAGCCAAGATCGCATGCGATTTTTCTAGTGTTACCTCACAATTACCAAGTGTTAGGGCGCAATTTTAGTGGCTCATCTAACTATTCTTAAAAGCGGGATGCGAGGTGATCAATGAATTGGCGCTTTACAGCCTTCATGCCTCGGTTTTATGATACTCGAAGACACTGATGTAAATAGACGGCTTTATAAGAGTTGTCTATTCATAGCCCTAATGATTTATGACGACGCCTACCATGAAAAGCCTTTACCCAGACATCACACCCTACCATACTTTTTTTCTTGAAACTGATAGTCAGCACTCCGTTTATGTCGAATTGAGTGGTAATCCAGACGGCATACCGGTGATATTTTTGCACGGTGGGCCGTGTTCGGGTACTAAACCCCATCATCGTAGTTTTTTTAATCCCGAAAAATATCAGATTATTTTGTTTGATCAACGCGGGTGCGGTCAGTCTTTGCCTTTCGGGGAGTTAGCGCATAATACGACGCAAGATTTGATTGATGATATGGAGCGCATTCGTCAGCAATTAAAAATAGAACAATGGCTAGTATTTGGCGGATCTTGGGGTGGGGCATTGGCTTTACTGTATGCGCAACAACACCCCGAAAAAGTCTCGGCCATGATTATTCGTGCCGTCTTTTTAGCCAGACAAACCGATTTAGAATGGTTTGCTAAAGATGGTGTTAATCGAATCTATCCAGAGCGTTACCAGCGCTTGGTAGACAGTGCGCCACAAATCGATCCAGATAATATCGTCATCAGTTTATGGGCGACATTAACGGGTAAAGATGAGGTGGCTAAACGCCGAGTGACTAGAGAATGGATGGCCTGGGGCGGACAAGTTGCGTTGGGTCATGCTTATCAAGAGGCAGGTCATGACGAACACATCACGGAGAAGATGGTGAAGCAAGTTGCCATGGAATTGCATTACGCCCTGAATACCTATTTTATACAGGACAATCAGATTTTAGATAACTGTGCCCTGTTAACGAATATACCGACCATTATTATTCATGGTCGGCAGGATTTAACCTGTCCGATAGAAGCCGGGCAGCGATTACATGAGGCCTTGCCGAAAGCAGAATATGTTATATTGCCGCATGCGGGACATATTGCCCAAGGTGAAGACATGATCGATGCCTTAGTTTCTGCTACGGATCAGTTCGCGGAACGCTTGTTGGTTTAGGAATAGTTGATTGTAACTTGGTAATAAATGCTTTATGTAGGAATGGCTTTAGCCACGATTTTCGTTTCAGCTAAAATTTTCGTGGCTAAAATCGCTCCTACATAAATAGCTTATATTTTATTTGTATCCCTTAATTTAGACACTTTTACGATGACACAGAAAAAACGCTTAATTATAGCCATGACCGGTGCAACAGGCGCTGTTTACGGCGTAAGGATGTTGCAAGTTTTAAAAGAGCAACCTGAGTGGGAAACTCATTTAATCATCTCTGATGCAGGTGTGGTTAATTTAAAACACGAAATGGATATGAAACGGGCAGAACTGTTTAAGTTGGCGGATGTCACGCATGGTATTGATGATATTGCGGCCAGCATTTCTAGCGGTGGCTTTAAAACAGAAGGCATGATTATCGCACCGTGTTCTATGAAGACGCTCTCTGCAGTGGCGCATGGTTTTGGTGATAACTTAATTTCACGCGGTGCTGATGTGGTATTAAAAGAACGTCGCCGTTTAGTGGTGATGCCGAGAGAAACACCGTTAAATCTGGTGCATATCAGAAATATGGGCATTGTGACCGAAATGGGCGGTATTATGTTTCCACCCATGCCGGCTTTTTACAGTAAAACCGATTCTTTAACTGCGATGGTCAATGAAACGGTTGGTCGAGTCTTAGACATGTTCGGCGTTAATGTAGAAGGCCTATACACCCCTTGGGAGGGTTTGTAAGGTTAAGATAATAACTTAGAATTCTTGCTGTTTCTAAAGACCAAGGGTTTTTCATTCTCAGCCAAAGTACTAGCGGCAGCTGAATCTATGGCTTCTTGTATAACACCGTGATGGGGTGACTTGCTACAGACTGGGTCAGTGTTATGCATATCGCCGGTTAATAAATACGCTTGGCAATGACAACCGCCAAAGTCTTTATCTTTCTCATCGCAACTGCGGCAAGGCTCTTTCATCCATTCCGTGCCTCTAAAGAAATTAAAGGCTTTCGATTCATTCCAAATTTCTTCTACGCTGTAGTCTTTTACGCTTGGGCAATCTAACCCCGGGAGTTCCCGTGCTGAATGGCAGGGTAAAGCCACGCCATCGGGTGCAATCGTTAAAAAAGTGGTGCCCCAGCCATTCATACAGGCTTTAGGTCTGTCTTCATAAAAGTCGGGGACGACGTAATAGATCTTCATTTTACCGGCGACTTGTTCTTTAAAGGCTTGCGCAATGATCTCGGCTTTCTCAAACTGTGCTTTAGTGGGCAATAATTGATCGCGGTTGGTATGTGCCCAGCCATAATATTGCGTATTAGCCAGTTCTAAATAATCTGCACCTAATTCTTCTGCCATCGCTAATATCTCTGGCATTTGGTGGATATTCTCACGGTGGATTACCACACACAATACCATGGGGTAGCCGTGTTTTTTAACCAGATGCGCCACTTCTTTCTTATGATTAAAAGACGCGGTACCGGCAATATGGTCATTCAATTCTTGGCTACTGGCTTGAATGCTGACTTGAATATGATCCAGCCCCGCCTCTTTTAAGGCGATGATTTTCTCTTCCGTTAAGCCATAGCCCGACGTGATTAAATTGGAGTAATAACCGAGTTCTCGGGCGTGTTTGACCAGTTCAGGTAGGTCTTGTCGGGTTAACGGTTCGCCGCCCGAAAAGCCGAGCTGTACGGCACCCATTTTGCGTGCTTGAGTGAGGACGCGTTTCCAGTCGTCTGTGTCTAATTCATTTTGATACTTCGTGTAATCCAAAGGATTAGAGCAATACGGACATTGCAATGGGCAGGCATACGTAAGCTCTGCTAATAACCAACGCGGAGGCGTGGGTTTAGTTTTGGTTAATCCAGCCATTTTGCAGTGCGACCTCTAAAAAAGCGGTGATATCGTTAGTGAGTCCAGAGGTGCTGAAAGCGGCTTCTAAATCGCTGACGATTTGGGCGAGTGTGCGGGTGCCATCGCAAAGTTTTAGAATCTCAGCTGAGCTTTGATTAAGCTCTACCATGCCTTCTGGATAAAGAATAACATTCTTTTGTTGGGCTTCTTCCCATTGCAAGCGGTGGGTACGGGAAAATTGAATGGGTAATTCTGGATTTATACTCATTATTAATACGGTGTTTATGGTTATAAAAGTGCTTATTGCTCAGAGTTAAAGTAAGGGGGCATCTCATTGATATACGCCATATACATCGCATCAGCCATGCTCCACAATACATCGAGTTTGAATTTTAAAATATCGACCATGCGACTTTGTTGTTCACGGGTTTTATACCACTCTAAGGTGATCTCTAAACCGTGTTCAACATCTCGACGTGCTTCAGTTAAGCGTTTGCGGAAGTAGTTATAACCTTCGATATCCACCCAAGGATAATGTTCTGGCCAATTATCCAAGCGTTGTTGATGAATTTTAGGGGCAAACAGTTCTGTTAAAGAAGAGCTCGCTGCTTCATGCCATTCTGCGCGGCGGGCAAAGTTAACGTAAGCATCCACTGCAAAACGAACGCCGGGTAAAACGTGTTTTAAAGACGTGATGTCTTCACGGGTTAAACCCACCGCAATACCCAATTGAATCCACGCTTCAATCCCACCTGGATCACCTGGATGACCATCATGATCTAAGATACGTTGTATCCATTTAGCACGCGTTTCACGATCGGGGCAGTTCGCTAAGATGTTGGCATCTTTGATAGGAATGCACACCTGATAATAAAAGCGGTTAGCTACCCAGCCTTGTAATTGAGCTTTAGTGAGCTTACCTTCATTCATCAAGGTGTGGTAAGGATGATGAATATGGTAGTACTTTTCCATGCCTCTAAGGGCGGCTTCAAATTCGGTTCTGGTCCATGCGGTAGTATCGTTAGTGCTCATGGGGTTTCCAAGGTGTGTTTAGTTTATGACTGTAAGTCGATTTCCATGCCGTCGTAAGCCACTTCGATGCCTGCGGCATCTAGGATTTTACGCTGCGCGGAATCATCATCTAAAATAGGGTTAGTGTTATTGATATGGATCAATATCTTGCGTGCTTTAGTCACGCCATTGAGTACTTCTATCATGCCACCTTCACCGGATTGCGGTAAATGCCCAATTTCGCGAGCTTTTTTCTGGCTGATGCCTTGGGTACACATTTCATCATCTGTCCAGAACGTACCGTCCACTAACAAACAATCCACGGCTTGCATGGCATCCATCACATGCGGTTCTATCTCACCTAGGCCGGGTGAGTAAAATACTTTTTTACCGGTAGAAATCTGTTCAATGATAACCCCAACATTGTCTCCTTTATGTGGATCATGCCTATGCGGTGAATACGGCGGTGCCTTGCTTTTTAGGGCTTGACTATAAATACGTAAATCTTCAATACCCGGAATGGTGAAGCTACTGCCATCCACTGGAATAGGGTGATGATTGACTGTGCAATAGTGTGCCAACATATTAAATAATGGAAAGCCAGTGGTTAAGTCTTGTCTAACCATTTCAGTGCAATAAACTTCAAGTGGTTTGCCTTCGCGGAGCATTAGCATACCTGTAGTATGATCAATTTGACTGTCAATCAATAGAATCGCTTTAATACCAGTGTCTCTAATACCTTCTTTAGGCTGGATCGCTGGAAAGGCTTCTAGTTGCGCTCTAATGTCAGGCGATGTGTTAAATAACAACCAGTTTTTATTGTCGGTACTTACCGCAATGGATGATTGCGTACGGGCGGTCCCCGTCATTTGTTGATGACGAATACGGTGGCAATTATGGCAATTGCAGTTCCATTGAGGAAAACCGCCGCCTGCTCCAGAACCAAGAACTCTAATTTTCATAGTGTAAGCCTTAAAAGAAAGCCAGAATGATACGGTAATTACGGATTTCAGGCAAAAAAAAGGGACTCATATTGAATCCCTTTTAGTTCTACAACAAAAATTCCTAACGTATGCTAGGAAGATTTGATCAACGGTTGTAGATGTACATTGTTACTTCGAAACCAAAACGTAAATCAGTGTAGCTTGGTGTTTCCCATTTCATTGTAAAACCTCCGGAATTATTAGAATAGTGTCTAGCTTGATCAAGTAAGCCATTTAAAAGTATACGATGATCTTTTTGTTTAAGCAACAATTGACTTCGATTAAGAGGGATGTTTTTCTAGGCTAAAAAAGAGTATTATTCAAACTCTTTTAAAAATAATAATCTACACGTAAAATCATTGAGGAGGAACTATGGGTGGAGTAATCGGTTTATTGATAATAATGGTAATTATTGCTACAGCGGTATTTGCACCATTAGGCTATTTTATCTATAAATATACCAGTAAAAATACTAAACCATTTGGTGAAACAGAAGTGCATGGCGATAGCCCTTCGTTAGTCAACGATTTGGCTGAAACTGCTATTCATTTTGTTAAGACTAGGTTAGGAAAAAAATAAATAAATTCAAGCAGTTATAAGTCAGATAATCGCTCAGATAATCTGACTTATAAATCACCGCAAGTAGGGCAGGTGACATCCTTTTTTAATCTCATTGTGCGCCATTCCATCGTTAATCCATCCAACAATAACAATCTACCGGTTAAAGATTCGCCGGCTGAGATAATCAACTTGATCGCTTCTAAAGCCTGAATACTGCCAATGATGCCTGTGATAGGTGCAATAACTCCATTGGTGGAGCAGGTTTGTAATTCTTCACCGTCACTGCTGTAGAGACAGTTGTAACAAGGGCTGTAGTTTTTGCCGGGTGTAAATACTGATACTTGGCCTTCAAAGCGAATCGCTGCTCCTGAGACTAAGGGGGTTTGATAGTTAACACAGGCTTGGTTGATCGCAAAGCGAGTCGAGAAATTATCACTACAATCTAAAACGATATCCGCAGCAAGCACTTCTGAATCTAATGTTTTACCTGTTAATTTTTCTTTAACTGCGATGACTTCAACATCTGGATTTAAATTTTTCAATGTTTGTTGGGTTGAAATAACTTTATCTAACCCAATATCGGGGGTGTTGTGAGCAATCTGTCTTTGTAGATTGGATAACTCTACTTCATCATTATCATAAATAGTAATTCGGCCGATACCGGCCGCAGCCAGATACATGGCAGCAGGTGAGCCTAGGCCACCGGCCCCAACTATTAATACTTTAGCGGATAGTAGTTTTTGTTGGCCCTCAATATCACATTGAGTCAGCATGATTTGTCGGCTATAGCGTAGCAGTTGGTTGTCGTTCATGTATCGTGTTATTGAGCTAATGAAAGTATAGATAATGCCAAAGAACTTGACAGTGTGCAAAAGTTCATTATCATTAGCACTCATTAGAGGTGAGTGCTAATAATCAATTTTTGTTATTTTAATCTAAGGAGATATAAATGAGTATACGTCCGTTACACGATAGAGTCATAGTTAAACGTTTTGAAGAAGAAACAACAACGCCAGGTGGTATCGTATTACCCGGTTCAGCTGCAGAAAAACCAAGTCAAGGTAAAGTTCTTGCCGTAGGTAATGGCAAACAACTTGATAATGGTACTGTCCGTGCATTAGAAGTTAAAGTAGGTGATACCGTATTATTTGGTAAATACGCAGGTAATGAAGTTAAAGTTGATGGCGAAGATTTAATCGTCATGCGTGAAGAAGATATATTAGGTATCTTAGCTTAAGTCTAGAACCTTTCCGTACTAATAATCATATAAAGGTAGAAATAAAAATGGCAGCAAAAGACGTATTATTTGGTGATGACGCGCGTGTCCGTATGGCGCGTGGTGTTAACATTTTAGCAAATGCAGTAAAAGTAACTTTAGGCCCTAAAGGTCGTAACGCAATTTTGGATAAAAGCTTCGGCGCTCCAACTATCACTAAAGACGGTGTATCGGTTGCGAAAGAAATTGAATTAAAAGATAAATTCGAAAACATGGGCGCACAAATGGTTAAAGAAGTGGCTTCTCACACTTCTGATGTTGCGGGTGACGGTACTACCACTGCAACAGTTTTAGCACAATCTATCGTTAATGAAGGTTTAAAAGCCGTAGCTGCGGGAATGAATCCAATGGATTTAAAACGCGGTATCGATTTAGCAGTCACAAAAGCAGTTGCTGCTATCGTAGCTTCTGCAACGCCTTGTACTGATAACAAAGCGATTGCTCAAGTAGGGACTATCTCTGCAAACTCTGACGAATCAGTCGGTGAAATCATTGCAGAGGCAATGGAAAAAGTAGGTAAAGAAGGCGTTATCACGGTTGAAGAAGGTTCAGGTTTAGATAACCAATTAGACGTAGTTGAAGGTATGCAATTTGACCGTGGCTACTTGTCTCCTTACTTCATTAACAAACAAGAAAACATGAGTGTTGAATTAGATGATCCATTCATCTTGATTTTCGAAAAGAAAATCTCAAACATTCGCGACTTGTTACCGATCTTGGAAGGCGTAGCAAAATCAGGTCGTCCATTATTGATTGTTGCTGAAGATGTTGAAGGTGAAGCATTAGCTACATTAGTCGTAAACACTATCCGTGGTATCGTAAAAGTCGCAGCTGTTAAAGCCCCTGGCTTTGGTGACCGTCGTAAAGCGATGTTAGAAGATATCGCTGTATTGACCGGTGGTGTTGTTATTTCTGAAGAAGTAGGTCTTAGCCTAGAAAAAGCAGAATTGGCGCAATTAGGTACTGCTAAACGCATACAAATTACTAAAGAAAATACAACTATCATTGATGGTGCAGGTTCTGAAGATCAAATCAAAGGTCGTGTAGCGCAAATCCGTGCACAAGCGGATGAAGCAACTTCTGACTACGATAAAGAAAAATTACAAGAGCGTTTAGCTAAATTAGCAGGCGGTGTTGCTGTTATCAAAGTGGGTGCTGCAACTGAAATTGAAATGAAAGAAAAGAAAGCGCGCGTTGAAGATGCATTACATTCAACGCGTGCAGCGGTTGAAGAAGGCGTAGTTGCTGGTGGTGGTACTGCTCTAGTTCGTGCATTATCTGCATTAGCTGGTTTGGAAGGTGCTAATCATGATCAAACTGTGGGTGTTAACATCTTACGTCGTGCGATGGAAGAGCCATTACGTCAAATCGTATCTAATGCAGGTGACGAGCCTTCAGTGGTATTTAACGAAGTACAAAAAGGGACTGGCAGCTACGGTTACAACGCTGCAACAGGTCTTTATGGCGATATGATTGAAATGGGTATTCTTGATCCCGCTAAAGTAACACGTACTGCATTACAAAATGCGGCTTCTGTTGCTGGCTTGATGTTGACGACTGAAGTAATGATTGCTGATGCACCAAGTGACGATAAAGGTCATGGTGGTATGCCTGATATGGGTGGCATGGGCGGTATGGGTGGAATGGGCGGCATGATGTAATCATGTTGTCTTAAGGCCTTCAGGCTTTAATTCTACTTTTGAAAGAGCCTCGGCTATTGTTAAATAGTCGGGGCTTTTTTGTGTTTGCTGAGAGGAACGTAAACTTTTGATATGAAAAGTAATTTACCCATACTTTATAGTTTTAGGCGGTGTCCTTATGCCATTCGAGCAAGAATGGCACTATTCTACGCAGGAATTGCGGTAGAAATTCGTGAGGTGGATTTAAAAGCTAAGCCTGCGCATTTATTAGAAATATCACCCAAAGGCACTGTGCCTGTCTTGTATTTAACTAATGATGTTGTACTTGAGGAAAGTTTAATCATTATGAACTGGGCTTTAAATCAAACTGATCCTGAACATTGGTTATTAGCTTCTGAGGAATTAGAAGTTGAAGAATTAATCAAATGGAATGATGGTGATTTTAAGTTTTATTTGGATCGTTATAAATATGCGGATCGTTATCCAGAATTTTCACAAGATTATTATCGTGACCAGGCTTCTGGGTTTTTAATAGAACTTAACGAGCGTCTAACGCGTAATCGGTATTTATGTGGCCAACAAATATCGATAGCGGATGTGGCAATTTTTCCGTTTATACGACAGTTTGCCAGTGTAGATATGGTTTGGTGGCAACACGCGCCTTTTCAGGTTGTGAATAACTGGTTGCAGGGTTTTGTAGAGTCAGAACTGTTTGCGCTAGTGATGAGGCAAAATAGATAGCCAAGTCACGCATAAACGCGCCTTGGCTTTAGATTGAATTACTTCTTAATATATAAATCAGTAATAGTACCGGTGATCATTTCAGCTGCAAAGCCAAAAGTTTCTGCTAAAGTGGGATGAGGATGAATGGTTAAGCTGATATCTTCCGCATCTGCACCCATTTCTAAGGCTAATACGGCTTCAGAAATCAACTCGCCCGCATTCGTACCCGTCATGCCAGCACCCAAAATTCTGCCGGTTTCTTTTTCACAGATGATTTTAGTCAAACCTTCTTTACGCCCTATACATAATGACCTGCCACTAGCCGCCCAAGGGAATACAGCTTTATCGTATTCAATACCTTGTTGTTTAGCTTGATTCTCTGTCAGGCCCATCCAACTAATTTCTGGGTCGGTATAAGCTACTGAAGGGATCGTTAAGGCGTCAAAATGAGCTTTATGACCCGCAATGACTTCTGCCGCTACTTTACCTTCATGTACGGCTTTATGAGCCAACATGGGGTTGCCAACGATGTCGCCAATAGCAAAGATATGGCTAACGTTTGTGCGTTGTTGTTTATCAACAGGAATAAAGCCTTGCTCATTAACAGTAATACCCGCTTGATCTGCACCAATTAATAAGCCATTGGGTCTACGGCCTACCGCCACTAATACCGCATCGAATAGTTCAGACTCAGGTGCGCCAATACCTTCAAAAGAGACTTTTAAACCATCAGCTTGCGCTTCAATAGCCGTTACTTTAGTTTCTAGCCAAATATTCTTATATTGCTTTTTAATGCGTCTAGCCAGTGGGGTGACTAAGTCTTTATCACAGCCAGGAATGATTTGATCCATCAATTCTACTACGCTGATTTCAGATCCCATTGCATGGTAAACCGTTGCCATTTCTAGACCAATAATACCGCCACCAACAATCAACAGCTTTTTAGGAATCTCTGCAATTTGTAGGGCATCCGTAGAATCCCATAACCGTGGATCATCATGAGGAAATACAGGGATTTTAGTGGGACGTGAGCCAGCCGCAATAATCGCTTGATCAAAACGAATCGTTTTGTTGCCTTCGGGGGTTTCGACTTCAACCGTATTGGCTGAGGTAAATTTACCGAGTCCTTGCACGACCGTTACATTTCTTTGTTTAGCAAGTCCACTCAAGCCAGTATTTAGCGTTTTAGTGATACTTTCTTTCCACGTTCTGATTTTATCAATGTCAATGCTAGGTTTACCATAAGTGACACCGTGCTCTTCAAACTCATCGACTTCATGGATGATTTGGGCGGCATGTAATAACGCTTTTGAAGGAATACAACCGACATTAAGACACACACCACCTAAAACAGGGTAACGTTCAATAATAGTCACTTGTTTACCTAAATCAGCGGCGCGGAATGCGGCGCTGTAACCACCTGGGCCACCGCCCAGAACTAATACTTCTGCATTTAAAACAGTATCATTCATTGTTTTTTATCCTTTGCTTAAAGTAACAGACGGCGAATATCACCTAAATATTGCTTAACCGTTGCCATAAATCTTGCACCTTCGGCACCATCAATTACACGATGATCGTAAGTTAAATCTAAAGGCAGCATTAAACGTGGGATAAATTCTTTGCCGTTCCATACGGGTTGCATTTTGGCGCGAGTCACGCCCAATATAGCCACTTCAGGTGCATTAACGATAGGCGTAAATGCCGTACCGCCAATACCACCTAAGCTTGATATAGTCATACAGCCACCTTGCATATCAGCAGGCATCAGTTTACCTAAGCGGGCTTTTTCACTCTTTTCAGCGAGTTCAAGCGTTAGTTCATTAATGCTTTTGGTATTCACATTACGAAGTACAGGCACCACTAAGCCGTTCGGCGTATCAACTGCTATACCGATGTTGTAGTATTTCTTTAGAATTAGACTTTCACCATCAGGTGATAACGACGAATTGAAGTTAGGGAATTGCTGCATAGCGGCAACTAAGGCTTTTACAATAAAGATCAAGCCGGTGATTTTAACTTCACCTTTTACCTTTTCTGCATTTAAGCTATTACGGAAAGCTTCCATTTCTGTAATATCAGCTTCTTCGTGGTAAGTGACTAAGGGTAGGTTTAGCCAAACACGACTTAAGTTTTGACCTGTTAAACGTTTAATCTTGCTGAGCTTTAATAACTCGGTTTCACCAAAAGGCGAGAAATCTACAGCGGGTATACTTGGAATGCCTGCACCAGTGCCTGCTACTGCTCCCCCTTCAGTGAGTGCTTTTTTGACGTAGCTCTTAACATCATCTTTTAAGATACGGCCTTTACGACCGGTACCTAAAGTAATTTTACTGACATCAACACCGAGTTCACGCGCAAATAAACGCGTAGAAGGAGAGGCATGAGCTTTACCCGTTGAAGTTGTTTCTATAATGACAGCGGGGGCGGCTACAGGGGCTGGAGTTGGTGCGGATGGAGCGGGTGCGCTCACCACAGGTTCAGGCGCTTTTTCAACTACTGGCTCTACTTTAGGCGCTTCAGCTACAACAGGGGCAGGAGCTGCTGGCGCACTACCTGCATCACTCACGAGTACCGTTGCTATCAGAGTCCCTTCAGAGACTTTGTCGCCTGGTTTAATAAACACTTCTTGAACACTACCGTTAGCACTCGATGGTAAATCCATACTCGCTTTGTCGGTTTCCAGAGTAGCGACTGTTTGTTCTATTTCGACCGTATCGCCGACTTTTATTAATACTTCTACTACATCGATTTCGGCAACATTGCCGACATCGGGAACTCTAATCTCACATAACTGAGTCATATAAACTTTCCTATTGTTAAATTAGCCAAGGTGCTTTAATTTCTGTGGCTATACCGTATTTAGCAATAGCAACATCAACCTTGTTGGCATCAAATTGGCCTAAATCAGCTAAACTCTTTAGTGCTGCAATGGTGACTTGGTAACGATCAACTTCAAAGAAGCGCCTTAAGTTTTCACGCGTATCAGAACGACCAAAACCATCCGTACCTAAAACAACATACGGTGCTTTAATGTAAGCACGAATTTGTTCAGCAAATGCGCGAGTGTAATCAGTTGACGCAATCACAGGGCCTACCGCAGAGTCTAAACAACTTGCTACATGCGATGTTTTAGCCGTTTCGGTTGGGTGTAAGCGGTTCCAACGTTCACAAGATTGACCATCACGGGCTAATTCAGTAAAACTTGGGCAACTCCATAAGTCAGCTTCAACGCCCCAATCGTTTTTAAGGAGTTCAGCAGCGAATTCAACTTCACGGAAAATAGTGCCCGAGCCTAAAAGTTGTACGCGAGGCGCTTTATTTTTCTCACCATCACGGAATTTATACATCCCTTTTAGGATGTCTAATTCAATGCCTTTTGGCATAGCAGGGTGACTGTAGTTTTCATTCATTACGGTGATGTAATAGAACACGTCTTCTTGTTCAACATACATCCGACGTAGACCATCTTGGATGATGACTGCCAATTCGTAAGCGTAAGTTGGATCGTAAGAAATACAGTTAGGCACAGTGGCTGACATTAAATGGCTATGGCCATCTTCATGTTGCAAACCTTCACCATTTAGAGTCGTTCTGCCAGCGGTGCCTCCCATCAAGAATCCACGAGTACGTTGATCAGCAGCGGCCCAAATTAAATCACCTACGCGTTGGAAGCCAAACATAGAGTAGTAGATGAAGAAAGGAATCATCGGTACATTATGAGTTGAATAAGCAGTCCCTGCTGCTATCCAATCACACAAGCCACCCGCTTCGTTAATACCTTCTTGTAAAACTTGGCCGTGTTTGTCTTCTTTATAGAACATGAGTTGATCAGCATCTTGTGGCGTATATAGTTGCC
Organism: uncultured Methylococcaceae bacterium; assembly: GCA_903938485.1. Lineage (GTDB taxonomy): Bacteria > Pseudomonadota > Gammaproteobacteria > Methylococcales > Methylomonadaceae > Methylobacter_C. Next base: position 56,638 of record CAJADF010000089.1, on the reverse strand, counting down.
CCACTTGAGACCAGATGCCGAGTTGTCTAAACATACCTTCCATACCAAATGTTCTTGATTCATCTGGTACGATTGGAACGATACGTTTGCCGATATTTTTATCTTTAACGAGAATATTTAATAAACGCACAAAAGCCATTGTGGTAGAAATTTCACGGCCTTCACCGCTCGCTTCTAATAACGCTTTAAAATCGCTTAGAACGGGTACATCAAGTGCATAAGATTTGGCGCGTCTTGAAGGTAAAGGTCCACCTAATTCAGCGCGTCTTTGTTGCATGTACGCTAATTCTTTTGAACCTTCTGGGAAAGTTAAATAAGGCAGTTTTTGCATTTCTTCATCACTGACCGGTAATTCATAACGATCACGGAAGTGCGTGAGTGAAATCTCACTCATTTTCTTTTGTTGATGTGAAATGTTTTGCGCTTCCCCTGAGGCACCCATGCCATAACCTTTAATGGTTTTAGCTAAAATAACAGTCGGTTGACCTTTATGATTTACCGCCGCATGGAATGCCGCATAGGTTTTAGCAGGGTCATGACCGCCGCGGTTTAGTTCCCAAATATCACGGTCAGACCAGTCAGCGACCATCGCTTTTAATTCTGGGGTGTTAAAGAAGTGTTCACGAACGTAAGCGCCGTCTTTCGCTTTAAATGTTTGGAAATCACCATCGACGCAAGCCATCATGCGAGCTGCCAATAAGCCTTGTGTATCTCTTGCTAATAAAGCATCCCAACGTTGGCCCCAAACGAGCTTAATAACATTCCAACCCGCGCCACGGAATTCACTTTCTAATTCTTGAATGATTTTTGCATTACCGCGAACGGGTCCGTCTAAACGTTGTAGGTTACAGTTAATGACAAAAATAAGATTGTCTAATTTTTCACGGCCGGCCATGCCAATCGCACCTAATGATTCAGGTTCATCCGTTTCACCATCACCTAAGAAACTCCAAACTTTACGTTTAGACGTGTCTGCAAAGCCACGATCTTGTAAGTAACGCATAAAACGGGCTTGATAGATGGCCATAATAGGACCTAAACCCATAGACACAGTAGGGAACTGCCAGAAGTCAGGCATTAACCATGGATGAGGGTAAGACGATAAACCATTACCATCCACTTCTTGACGGAAGCTATCCATTTGTTCCTGAGATAATCTACCCATTAAGAACGCTCTGGCATAATCACCTGGCGTTAAATGGCCTTGAGAGAAAATTAAATCACCGTCATGATCTTCAGACGCTGCGTGCCAAAAATGGTTATAACCTACATCATATAAAGTGGCTGCAGAAGCAAAGCTGGCAATATGTCCACCGACATTAGTATGTTTATTAGCTCTTAATACCATCATCATGGCATTCCAACGCACATAAGAACGGATTCTTTGTTCTATAGTTGGGTCGCCAGGGAATTGGGCTTGTCGTGAAACGGGGATGGTATTTAAATAAGCGGTGTTGGCACTAAAAGGTATATCGAAGCCTGAATGTCTTGTGGCTGCGACGAGCTGTTCAATCAGAAAGTGTGCCCGTTCGCTACCATCTTGTTCTAATACTGCTTGTAGCGCTTCAATCCATTCTTTTGTCTCTATTGGATCAATATCATTTTGTCCGGTAATTTCTGAAATTAAGCTGTTGTTCATGTAAGATCCTTTTGGGACGAGTTAGGCATGGCCAGTGTCAAGACAGTCTAAATGTCTTGTTAACGTGTAATAGTATATACAAATCATAGTCCGCAATACACCCGTTTTAGTCATTCAAAAGCCTTACAAGCGAGTAAATACTTAAAAAAACTTGGAATAGTTGAGTAATTTACCTTGATATAGCCTTAATCTTTCTAGGCGTTGGGCTTTTGATGGCTATTTTGCTTGTTATTGTCGCAATTTAATGAATAGATTGTTTACCTATAGTGCTTTAAGCCATTTGTAATAAAGCCAGTTAGTACTGTTTTGATGTTTTCTTAGCATGATTTTTTATTTCATATTTGCCAATAAGGTACATCAAATCGATTTATTCCCAAGCTATGATTTGGGAACCAGCTAAAAGTCTGTAAAATACACATTTATTTTATTCTTTTAATGACAACAACATGCGTACGACACAATTTCCTCTTAATACCGTAAAAGAAACACCGGCTGATGCAGAAATAGCGAGCCATCAATTGATGATTCGTGCTGGTCTAATTCGTAAATTAGCTGCAGGTTTATATAGTTGGTTGCCTTTAGGCTTAAGAGTAATGCGTAAGGTTGAAAAAATTACCAGGGCAGAAATGGAAAAAGCTGGGGCTTTAGAAGTATTGATGCCCGCATTGCAACCTGCAGAGCTTTGGCAAGAAACTGGTCGATGGGAACAATACGGCCCAGAATTAGCACGTATGAAAGATCGTCATGAGCGAGATTTTTGTTTAGGACCCACGCATGAAGAGATTATTACTGATTTAGCGCGTAACGAACTAAAAAGTTACAAACAACTCCCTATTACCTATTATCAAATCCAAACTAAATTCCGTGATGAAATTCGTCCGCGTTTTGGCGTTATGCGTTCACGTGAGTTTGTCATGAAAGATGCTTATTCGTTTCACTTAGACCAAGAGTCCTTACAAGAAACTTATGATGTCATGTACCAGGCTTATACGAATATTTTTAATCAATTCGGTTTGAAGTTTCGAGCCGTTATCGCTGATTCCGGTTCAATTGGCGGAGCTGTATCTCATGAGTTTCATGTTTTAGCTGATTCAGGTGAAGATGCCATTGCTTTCTCAACAGAAAGTGATTATGCCGCTAATGTTGAAAAAGCTGAAGCGGTAGCGCCCTCAGCGCTGCGTCCTCTAGCCTTGTTTGATAAACAAATGGTGGATACGCCCAATCAACATAGTATTGAAGAAGTGAGCCAGTTTTTATTAATTCCTGCCGCGCAGTGTTTAAAAACATTATTAGTGAAAGGCGAAGAAGGTGGAGTAGTGGCTTTATTGCTTCGTGGTGATCATGAACTCAATCCTATTAAAGTAGAAAAATTGGAAGGCGTTGCCTCACCGTTAGAGTTTGCCAGTGAGGCAGAAGTCTTAGCTGTTGCTAATTGTAAACCAGGATATATAGGCCCTATAGGATTAACTATTCCGGTTATTGCTGATCGTAGTGTGGCAGTGATGTCTGATTTTGCTTGTGGTGCAAATGTTGATGGTAAACATTTTGTTGGCGTTAATTGGGAAAGAGATTTACCTTTATCTGAAAATGTTGCAGATATTCGTACTGTTGTTGAAGGTGATGTAAGTCCCGACGGTAAAGGCCAAATCACTTTGGCTCGTGGTATTGAAGTAGGTCATATCTTTCAGTTAGGTATAAAATACAGTGAAGCCATGAAAGCAGGTGTTATTAACGAAGGTGGAAAAAATCAAATTATGTTGATGGGCTGTTACGGTATTGGTATCTCACGTGTAGTTGCTGCAGCAATTGAGCAAAATCATGACGATAAAGGTATTATTTGGCCGGCTAACTTAGCACCTTTCCAAGTTGCTTTATGTCCGATGAATATGCATAAATCTGAACGATTAAGAGAAGCTGCTGAGCAATTATATTCAGATTTACAAGCGGCAGGCTTTGAAGTGTTGTTTGACGATCGAAAAGTAAGAGCAGGCTTTATGTTCTCAGATATGGAATTAATCGGTATTCCACATTGTATTATTCTTGGAGACCGTGGATTAGATTCTGGCACCATAGAATATAAAGGAAGAACAGCAGATAGCAATGAAGAAATTCCTTTAGCGGAGTTGATTGATTTCTTAAAAGCGAAATCTGCATAAAATCGCCGCTAGCATTAAGAGACTTGTCTGAAAATAAGTCTCTTAATGCTTTAATTGGGTCTAGTTTTGGTGAGTTGTAGATACTTTAATAGCCTGATTATCAATTTTGACTTGACAAATAATTTCCATCATAGACACTAGTGCGGTCTTAACAACCGTAGAGTAAATTTTTTTGAACGATATTCCCTTGAGTATGCTGTTTGGTGTACTTGCTTTCACCCTAATTCTTTCAGGTTTTTTATCTGCTTCTGAAACTTCTTTAATGTTATTTAATCGTTATCGATTAAGACATTTAGTCAAGCTTAAGCATGTTAGTGCGAATAAAGTTCAGCATTTATTGCAAAAACCAGAACGGTTACAGAGTTTCGTATTATTGGCCAATACATTTCTCAAAAATCTGTCAGCAGTATTAGTGACATACATTATTCTTAAGCAATATGCAGATAATGACGTTTATATTGTCGTCGCGTTAGTAGTATTGACAATTATTATGCTAATTTTTTCAGAGTTAGTACCAAAAGCTTATGGCGCTTCAAAGCCTGAAAGGTTTGCATTCATGGCGGCTTGGATTTATAAGCCCTTTATGGTTTTGTTGTATCCATTAATCTTGACGATTAATTTTTTGGTTAGATTGATTTTACGTATTTTTAGAATTGACTTAAAGAGACGACGCAGTGAGTCATTAAATCAAGAAGAGCTTAAAAGTATTATTTCCGAAGCTGAACATCTAATGCCTGAGCGTTATCAAAAAATGTTGTCGGGTATTCTGGATTTTGAGTCTGCGACTGTAGATGACATCATGACACCTCGCAAAGAAATTGTAGGTATTGATCTTGAAGATTCTATAGAGGAAATCATTGAACAAATCAAAACCAGTCCTCACACTCAATTAGCAGTCTATAAAACAAACATCGATCGTATCGTAGGATTTTTACATATTCGAAAAGTTTTGTTTTTAATTGGACATGATGATTTTGACAAACAAGCTATAATCAATTTGGTCAGTAAACCGACCTTTATCCCAGATAATACACCTGTTCATGCACAGTTATTGCGTTTTAAAAGTGAGAAAAACACCATTGGTGTAGTTGTTGATGAATATGGAGATGTGCAAGGGCTAGTGACTTTAGATGACTTAATTCAAGAAATAGTCGGCGAGTTGGTTGATGATGAGATGGCTCCAATTAAACAGGCTGATGGAAGTTATTTGATTGATGCCGCAATCACCTTAAGGGAGTTGAATAGAGTTATGCAGTGGTCATTGCCTACAGAAGGCCCAAAGACACTAAATGGTTTAATTATTGAATTTATGGAAACTATTCCGGTATCCGGTACCAGTATAAAGTTGCTTGGTCATCCTTTAGAAATTGTAAAAACAGATGAAAATGCCGTTAAATGGGTTAAGTTTTTGCCAGAATAACTTTCTTTAATGGAAGCAATTTAACTCTAAAATTAATAATTTATTTATGGTTAGATTTAAAGTCCATGTAAGATATGTTGTATTATTATTTTTCGAAATAAATACCCACACAATTAAACTTATAAACTCGCGTTAAGCGATATTTTAGATACTCAAATGAAAAGAAATTTAGCTATCCTATTTGTTGTCGCATTACTTGTTGCAGTTAATTTTAGTATATGGAGTTATATCAATAACCCTCTGCAATTGCAGTCGTGGACTAAAACGACTATGGGTGTTACTTATGATCCGCTTCGTAAGCAAGATACGCAAACTGGGGATACTTTTCCTAGTGAAGCCGATATTGATAGTGACTTAGCTTTGTTAGCCAACAAAGTTCACGCGGTGCGTACTTATAGTATGTTGAAAGGTCAGGATAAAATTCCTGAGTTAGCCAGTAAATACAATCTTAATGTTACTTTAGGTGCATGGATTGATGGGAACTTAGAAAAGAATCGGGTGGAAATTGATACCTTGATTAGAGTTGCTCAAGAGAATAATCCCCGAGTGATTCGTTTAATGGTCGGTAACGAAGTTATCCTTCGAGATGAGATTCCTAAATCCGCATTAATCGATTACATCCGTGAAGTTAAAAAAGTGGCTAACCGTCCTGTTAGTACTTCTGAAACATGGGACGTGTGGTTAAAAAATCCTGATTTAGTCGATGAAGTTGATTTTATCGCTATGCATATTTTGCCTTATTGGGAAGGTATAGCGGCTGAAGATGCGGTTGATTACGCTTTTGAAAGATATCATGAAGTCGCTAAGGCTTTCCCTAACAAGCCTATTATCATTACAGAAGTGGGTTGGCCGTCAGATGGTCAGCCGTTTAAACATTCTGAAGCTTCAGTTTCAAATCAAGCTAGATTCTTACGTGAGTTCCTAAATAGAGCAGACGCTGAAAAAGTTACCTACTATATTGTTGAAGCTTTTGACCAACCTTGGAAAAAATCTATAGAAGGATCGGCTGGGGCCTATTGGGGTATTTTTAATGCTGATCGTCAACCTAAATATCCTATGGATGGCGATGTTATAACCATGCCGGGTTGGAAAAACTGGGCAGTGGCAGCAGCAGGTATTAGCTTTGTCTTAATTGGTTTGATTCTATTTACGCGTGGTACTTTAAAATTACCAGGAGTGGTGTTCTTAGGCTTGATTGCTAACTTATCGGTATCGGTTATTTTTTGGTCCGCGTCAATTGGTGCCCAACAGTATCAGACAAAGCTCGGCATAGGGTTTTGGGCATTAATGTTATTGATGCAGATTATGGCCGTTGTCATTCTATTGATAGAAAGTTTAGAAATCGCAGAAGTTATCTGGCATAAGAAAACAGCACGAACTTTTCAGCCATTAACACCCAGTGATACCTTTAGATATCCTAAAGTATCTCTGCATCTGCCTATTCATAATGAACCACCGATGATGGTTCGTAAGACTTTAGAAGCCTTAGCAAAAGTTGATTATCCTAACTTAGAAGTTTTAGTGATGGATAACAACACGAAAGATCCGGAAGTCTGGGAGCCAGTGCGTGATGATTGTGAAAGATTAGGGCCCATGTTCCGATTCTTCCACTTAGAAAATTGGCCAGGTTTTAAAGCGGGTGCTATTAATCATGCTTTAGAACAAACAGCAGAAGATGCTGAGATTATTGCCGTAATTGATAGTGACTATGTGTTATCACCTGATTGGTTGAAATGCATGGTACCGTATTTTGATAATGAGAATGTCGGTTTTATTCAATCCCCACAAGATTATCGAGATCGAGATCAAAGTACTTTTAAATCTTTCTGTTATTGGGAATATGCCGGTTTCTTTAATATTGGTATGGTACAAAGAAACGAATATAACGCCATTATTCAACATGGCACTATGACGATGATCAGAAAGTCAGCCTTATTAGAAGTAGGAAATTGGGCTGAATGGTGTATCTGTGAAGACAGTGAATTAGGCTTAAGACTCTACGAAGCCGGTTATGATTCTGTTTATGTAAAAGACTCCTTTGGTCGTGGTTTAATGCCAGATACCATGTCAGGCTATATGACACAAAGATTCCGTTGGGTTTATGGTGCGATGCAAATTATCAAAGGACACTGGCGTAGTTTTATACCCACTAAATCATCTCCATTAACGTCGGCTCAACGTTATTATTTTGTGGCGGGTTGGTTACCATGGTTTTCTGATGCATTAGCATTATTATTTACTTCAGCTAGTTTAATTTTAACGGCTATTATCATGACGGATCCTATTCATAGTGAGTTGCCCGCTAATGTATTCTTAATGCCAACGGTAGGCTTATTTAGCTTTAAGATTTTACGTGGCTTATGGTTATATCAAGCGCGTGTTCCTTGTTCGGTTTGGGAATCTTTAGGTGCTGCCTTGTCTGGTTTAGCTTTAACGCATACCGTAGCTAGAGGGACTATTCAAGGTCTATTTACATCAGGTAAACCTTTTATGCGAACCCCTAAATATGAAAAGAAAGGTGCGTTATTTTTAGGCTTAATCACCATTAGACAAGAGTTATTTTTATTATTCTTGTTAAGTATCAGCATTATTGCAATGGCTTGTGTTGATCATTTTGACAACTTAAGTGGTCGTTTGTGGATAGCTGTTTTATCGGTACAGGCCGTGCCTTATTTAGCTGCTTTAGTCACTTTATTAATCAGTATCGCACCCAGTTATAGTAAACAAGGTCAATTAGATGCTGAAGAACTTGACGAAGAATAAGCTAAATATAATCTATGACGTTGATACGCGAAGCCGATTTTATTCAGAGTATTGCAGATGCCTTGCAATATATTTCTTATTATCATCCTGTTGATTTTATCCAAGCCCTAAACGCGGCATATCAAAAAGAACAAAGTCCCGCCGCTAAAGATGCAATGGCGCAAATATTAATTAATTCGCGCTTATGTGCGGAAGGTCATCGGCCTATTTGCCAAGACACAGGTATTGTGACGGTGTTTTTAAAAGTGGGCATGGATGTGCAATGGGCTAGTCAACTCAGTGTGTTAGAGATGGTTAATCAGGGGGTAAGGCAAGCATATAGCCATCCTGATAATGTGTTACGCGCTTCTATCCTTAAAGACCCAGCTGGTAAACGTATTAATACTCAAGATAATACGCCTGCTGTAGTGCATATAGAGTTGGTTTTGGGTGATAAGGTAGAAGTTGAAATCGCCGCAAAAGGCGGTGGCTCTGAGGCAAAATCCAAGTTTGTGATGTTGAATCCCTCTGACAGTATTGTCGATTGGGTGCTTAAAACCGTGCCTACGATGGGCGCTGGTTGGTGTCCTCCGGGTATTTTAGGTATTGGCATTGGCGGTACTGCAGAAAAAGCCATGTTGTTGGCGAAAGAAGCTTGTATGGAATCTATTGATATTCAAGATCTTATTGCTAAGGGTGCAAGTAATGCCCTAGATGAATTACGCTTAGAGCTTTACGAGAAGGTAAATGCCTTAGGTATAGGTGCGCAAGGCTTAGGCGGTTTAACGACTGTATTAGATATAAAAATTAAAGATTATCCTACTCATGCGGCCAATAAACCGGTAGCTATTATTCCGAATTGTGCTGCGACTCGGCATACACATTTTGTTTTAGATGGCTCTGGACCTGCAGAATTTAAACCTCCGCGCTTAGCAGATTGGCCTAGTATTTCATGGGAGGCGGGTGCGACTGCGCGACGGGTTAATCTGGATACGGTAACTTCGGCAGAAATGGCGACTTGGCAATTGGGTGAAACCTTATTATTAAGTGGTACCCTACTAACCGGTCGTGATGCCGCCCATAAACGTTTAGCCGATATGATAGAACGAGGAGAACAACTCCCCGTCGATTTCACTAATAAGTTTATTTACTATGTAGGGCCTGTTGATCCAGTGCGTGATGAAGTCGTTGGACCTGCAGGGCCAACGACAGCAACGCGTATGGATAAGTTTACCGAAATCATGTTAGCTAGCACTGGCTTAATTGGTATGATAGGTAAGTCAGAGCGCGGCCAAGTAGCCATTGATTCCATAAAAAAACATCAAGCGGTTTACTTAATGGCGGTGGGTGGTGCTGCTTATTTAGTCTCAAAAGCCATTAAAAAATCACGCATAGTCGCCTTTGCAGACTTGGGCATGGAAGCGATTCATGAATTTGTGGTAGAAGAGATGCCAGTGACAGTGGCAGTTGATGCGCAAGGACAATCTATTCATCAGATTGCCCCTAAAATCTGGCAGGGTAAAATAGGTAAAATCCCCGTCGTTTCTTTTAATTAAAATTATAAAACAAAGTCTGCAGTTGTTAGCGTAGTTGTACCAACTAGCGTTATTGCAACCTCAAAATCTGCCTTAGCATCACCGTTAGTGTCTGCAGATAAAACACCATTAATGTAATGAAGTTCTCCAGCTTTACCAGCAAAAGGGTGGCCGCCTACAAATGTGAAGGCCTGGTCTCCCGCAATTTTAGTATTTGCATCAATGCTAGATAAATCTATTAAGTCTTGGCTTTGTGTAAAGTTGCTAATACTGTCGTGATTTTTACCTGGCACACTTTCTGTGGTGGTGTAAAATTTAAAAGTATCCTTACCAGAAGAATTACCCGTTAGTTCATCTTTACCTAGACCACCAATTAAGGTCTCATTACCTGTGCCAGCGTTAATTACATCATTGCCTTTGCCGCCGTTAAGCACGTCATTTCCTCTGCCTCCATTTAAGATATCGTTGCCGCCAAAGCCATTGATGAAATTATTGCCACTAATTACATTTAAGGTGTCATTGCCATCTGTTCCGATTAGGCCTTCTTGTTGAACAGAAATCGTCAATTTAGTGGTTACTGCTGGAGCGATACTGTCTGATACAGTCATACTAAATGAAGTTGACGTGTCTTTTGTTAATGCGGCAAATCCTGTTGCATTGGGGCTAAAATCATAATTGCCTGTGGATTTTTGAACGGTTAATGTACCAAAAGCGTTAGTTTGGCTTATTGTGGTCCCATCTGGGCTTACAACGCCATTTTTAATGCCATAGCTTATAGATTGTTCAGCGTCATGATCTGATGCATTTAATTTACCGCTACTTCGCGCAAAAGTATCGTTAAAGTGGTTTTCAGTATAGTTAATAGCCTTAGGGGTAGCGTTAAAGTATGGAATGTTATTAACTGGGGTAACTAATACCATTGCATGAATAGCAATTTGCGATGTGTCACCATGAGAATCTTTACCGATCGCTTTAAATGCAGTTAAGGCGCCATTGGCGTATATATCAGGTGTCCAAAACGCTTTGTGTGTAGCATCGATGGTGTAGTTATTAGATTTGTTCCATGGAGTTGCGCTACTAGCGTCAGCGCCAATTTTTAAACTGCCAGAGCTTAGCGCTGCAATTGTAAAAGAGTTATTAGTATCGACAGGGTCAACTGCTCTAACTTGTGCATTTAAACTAGCAAAAGAAATTGGAATGTTATAGTTAAGTGCTCCAATGTTTTCTGCTCCTTTAGCAATAACAAGGTCTTGTGAGGGAGGATCATTGGGACCTGCCACAGGATCTGTAGCAAAGCTCATGTTATTTTCTAGGGTACCTAATAAGTCGGTATAAGCAGATTGTACGGTAATATTTTTATCTAATAAATCTTCACTGAGTAATAGTGTTGAGCCAGTGGCACCACTAATAGCCGTTGCATTAGCAAACCATTGATAGGTTACTGGGGTAGCCATGCCGTTAGGATCAATTAAGTCATTAGTTGCGGTTAAAATTTGTCCTTGAATTGCCTTGCCACTAATAGTTACAGTCCCCGTTTGTTCATTATCAACCAGTATAATAATATCGGTGGCTTTTAAAATAGTTTGAGAGCTAAACTTCGCAATGGGTATAGCTGAATTTTGACCATTACCATCAGGATCAAAAGTGAGTATGCCGGTTGTTAGGTTGTAAATTAAACGGTTCTCTGGATCGATTGCTAGGCCTGAGCCATCAGTGCTAGTGTAAAAACCAACATCATTGGCTTTAAGTTGGCCAAAAGTATCAAAAAGAGCAGGGGCCGTTGAATCTGATTCATCAGGCTCTGGGACCTGAAATTTAAGTTTATCACCGGACTTGAAGTCTGTAATAGTTGGATAGGCAAGTGGGTTGCTCGATACCTTATAGTTTTCTGTGTTGAATATGTAAGAATCAGCTCCGCCATTTCCAGTGATTATGTCACTGCTAAGGCCGCATATAATGGTGTCGCTATCAATTGAAGCCGTTATTGTACTTTTCGCAGATTTACTGCCGTTTAAGATGTTAAAACCAGTCGTGCCTTGTGATCCTTCAGTTAAATCAATATTAAAGCCGTTAGTATTGATTTGTGTAAAACCATTGTTTTCAGTGGCCAAAGTGGCTGTAAAATCTCCCCCTAAAGTTACATGGGTAATAGCGTCGACTGCAACATATAAATCATCACCACCTATTCCTAGGTCGGTAATCGTATCCGTGCTCGTTGCTGAAAAAAAATCTGAGCCTAGGCCACCCGTTAAGGTATTATCGCCTGAACCACCCAGCAAAATATCATCGCCATTGCCACCAATAATAGTATCGTTACCATTACCTCCTGACAATAAAGAAGCGGAGTTGGATGCGTAAATTAAATCAGAGGCATTACCACCTACTATTTTTTGAACAGTGTTTGTGCCGCGCGCATCTAGCGTATTATTAAAGACACTGCCGCCGCCGTTAGTAATTAAAGCTAAAGCAGCGGCATCATTAGTCGCTATGGTCGCATTAATAGATAGAGGAATGCTATCGGAAATATGAATTGAGCTAATCTTAGCAATATTCGCTTGTAAAATATCAAGACTGTTAGCGATAGTAGAACTTGTATCACTGATCGCTAGTGTGTAGTTTTCCGTGCCTATTTTGGCTAATACATCTGCATCAATTGTAAGTTGGTTTGCGGTGATGACTAAGGGAGCGGGCGTTCCGGTTTGCGTAATGCTGGTGATATTGGCTAGATTTGTGTGTAACCTATCTAGGTTACTAGCGATATTGGCGCTACTGTCAGAGATTATTGCTCCCGGTAAGGGGCTACCCAGAAAAACACTAACAGAAACGGGAGCAATGGCTAGTGCAGTAGTAAAGTCATAGGTTGGCACTACACCAACACCCGCAGCACCATCCCCCATAAATACATGTTTGTTAGATGCGGCTGTACTTAATACGGCATCCTTATCTAAGGTAACGAAATAATGTGTGCCAGCCGATAAGGTATTGATAGGCGTAATCGTTAGCGTATCGTTATTAATGCCCGATATTACCGCGCTAGAAGCTACAACGGGTCCAGTAGAGGAGTCTGTGTGCAATTGAATCAATCCAGATCCCATCTGGATTGATTCGTTAAACGTTAAAACGATGGGGGCGTTAACAGAAACGTTAGTTGGTGAAGTAATATCCGGGCTAAATGTTTTAACGTAAATAGCTAAATCTAAGGTTAAAGTAGTTGTAATGCCGTTGATATTTTTTGTATATTCAAGTTGTTCAAAGTTTTTTACTGTAAAGCCACTGGCGCCACTTATTAAGTTAAAATTAACCGATCCATCTGAATTATAAGTGGGGGGCCATTGGCTTAAGAAATCTGAAAAACCATGGCTAAATCCTGATGTAGCATCAACTATGTCAAGCCCTGCCAATCCATCTGCAAAATAATTATTGATGCCATTGATGATGCTCAATGGATCAAAGATATCAGCACTTGTAGTTAGTCTGGAGGGTTGTTTAATAATGTCCATAGTCAACGAACCTGTTTTTAAATTAATATATTTAACATTTTATGGTATATTTATAACTGATAAGTAATTAATTGGCAAGCATAATATTCTTGTCATAATTGATTTCTGGTTGGTTGAAACTTTTTTTATTAAAATGACTAGGTGTTCTTAGCTTATAGGGTTTGTAGAAAATTGAGGCGAAGTAGAAACGCCTCAATCATAGATAAATGACTAATAATACTTAGATGTTAACACTACAGCTAAACGATCGTAATATCATTTGCTAGTAAGGTAGGATGACTTGACGTACCTAGCACCTCTATAGAAACAGGGCTGGATTTAATTCCGCCGCCATCTGCATCAAAATATAAGGTGCCATTATCAGTGTTATAAATAAAATGCTGTTGAATATTACCTATATCAGCCTGCCCCTTGGTATTCGCTACAAAATAGGCTTTATCAAGGATACCTGGGGTTAGTCCTTTAAAAGCAGTGGCGCTGATATTTAAATGATCACTACCGCTTACAAAATCAGTAATCGTCGTTAAACCGTTTCCTTTGCCAAATACAAAGCTATCGTTACCATCTCCGCCTGTTAGCGTATTAACGCCTTTACCACCCGTAATCGTATCATTGCCTAAACCACCAATAATAGTCGCATTACCCGCTCCAGCCGTTAAAATATTGTCCCCATCATTACCTGTAATAACATTTATTAGCTTATTACCGGTGCCGTTAATAGCGTTTGTACCCGTTAAGGTTAAGTTCTCAATCGTTGCGCCCAAGACATAACTAATCGAGCTAATAACGGTGTCCGTGCCGCCCAATTTATCAATCACTACGTCAGTTGGGCTATCAATCATAAAAGTGTCATCTCCTGAGCCGCCTATTAGCGTATCACTGCCAATGCCGCCATCTAAAGTGTCTCCGACATTATTAGCAATCAGAATATTATTTAATTGATTACCCGTCGCCAAATTAGCGATATTACCGGTTAACGTTAAGTTTTCAACATTAGCATCTAAGGCATAATTAATTGAGCTTTTGACTAAATCACCTTTAATGGGTGCATCAGTGCCTTCATTAATTACGACATTAGTATTGTTAACAATATAAGTGTCGTCGCCTAAACCTCCAGTTAATGTAGTTTGGCTATTGCCGGCAATTAAGATATCTTTACCAATGCCACCCACTATTTGAGTAGGTTGACTACCACCAGTTAAGGTTAGATTTTTAGGACTTACATTATTAATAATTATAGAGCCGGAACCAGTAACCGTTGAAACATTAACGGGCCCCAATGTGTTAATAATTAAAGAACCATTATTAACGGTGCTTGCATTAGCTAGCCAGCCTTTTAAAGCCGTGGCTGTTACGGTAGCGTTAGCCCCCACCGTTAATAAATCGTCCAAGCTTAAATCGGTAATAGTATCGCTAGCATTAGCATCCGTAATAAAGGTATCTATACCCGCACCGCCTGTTAAGATGTTACTACCCGCACCACCCACAAGTGTATCATCGCCTTTTCCGCCGTTTAACAAATCATTACCTAAGCCACCCAGTATACTGTCATTACCCTCGGCTCCATTGATCGAGTCATCGCCATCGCCACTCAAAATAGTGTCGTTGCCTTTACTACCCAAAATAGTATCGGCATTTGATGTAGTGATTAAACTGATGCCTGAGGTGCTTTTTGAAGCATTAACGGTAAAACCATTAATACCAGTGGCAAGACTTAAATTTACATTGTTATTAGCGATATCTAGAATGCTTGCAATTCCGTCATTACCTGACGTTTTGCTAGCGACAAAATCACCTGCCAAGGTAGCAATAACTGAGGCTCCGCTAGCAACGTATAGATTACCATCACCGCCATAGCCTAAATCTTTAATAACATCGTCACCGGACTCAATCAAATAATTATCAGCCCCTAGTCCACCGGTTAAAGTATCTTTACCGATGACAGCATCAATAAGGTCATCTGCGACGGTGCCAATCAGTTTTTCCGAGTTAGCCGTGCCGCTAATCTTATGATAAACATGCACAGATGCATTAATGGGTGTTGTAGACTCTAAACCGGCATTATCTTTAGCAACCGCTGTAAACGCATTTGTGACACCATTTGCATTTAAGCCTGGCGTCCAAAAGGCATGATGTGTTGCGTCAATCATAAAGTTTGTTGTTGCATTCCATGGTAATGCAGAAGAGGCATCGGTACCTATTAATAATGCGCCGGAACTAACTGATTTGATATTAAATGCAGTGACAGTCCCGTCCGCATCATTGGCATCGCTATTCGCTTTAAGATTATCAAAAGAAATATTGATTTGAGTGTTTTCAATACCTGAGGTAACTGATGAACTAAACGTAGTTAAAGTGGGTGCGATATTAGAAGTATCGACCACATAACTGCCGCCGCCGTTAGTAATTAAAGCTAAAACAGCGGCATCATTAGTTGCTTGGGTCGTATTAATAGATACGGGAATGCTATCGGAAATATGAATTGAGCTAATCTTAGCAATATTGGCTTGTAAAATATCAAGACTATTAGCGATAGTAGAACTTGTATCAGAAACCGTAAATGATGATACATGGCTATTTGCAAATACGGTTGCCGCATTAGTCGCTGTAACGCCCGTTACCATTAACGTATAAGTTCCACTATTTAATAAAGCTAAAGCATGCGTATCTGCACTGAGTTGTGTTGCAGTAATCGTTAAGGCACCGGGAAGACTTTGCGTTAAGCTGATAATGTTAAGATAATTGGTTTCTAAAGCATCTAAGTTATTGGCTATATTTGCGGCTGTATCATCAATAGCATTCGCAACGGATGGCGTTAATAAAAATGTCGCAACATCTACACCCGGCTGAGCCTGAGCGGTCGTAAAATCATACAAAGGCACAACACCGGCATTCGTTGAACCATCCCCCATAAATACATGCTTATTAGATACCGTCGTACTTAATACCGCATCCTTAGCTAAGGTCACATAATAATGTGTACCCGCTGTTAATGCACTGCTGGGGGTAATGGTTAACGTATCAAGGTTAGTGCCTGAAATGGCTGAAGAGGAGGCAACTACGGCATTGGTACCGGCGGGATCACCTGAATGCAATACGATAAGACCGGATGCGCCTAATTTTACTGATTCGTTAAAGGTTAATACGATAGGGCTATTAACAGAAACATTGGTTGGATGGGTAATATCTGGACTAAATGTTTTAACGTAAATCGCTATATCAACGCTAATGACGGCCGATGTAACGCCACCAATTCTGGTTCTATATTGAAGTTGTTCGAAGTTTTTTACAGTAAAACCACTGGGACCACTTATACCAAAACCTACCGACCCATCAGCGTTAAAGGTAGGCACCCATTGACTCAAAAAGTCGCTCACGCCATTATTGACACCCGTTGTTGCATCTAAAATATCAAAACCCGCCAATCCATCTGCAGAACCTCCACCCAATTGATTAATGGGATCAAAAATATCTGCACTTGCAGTTAGCCTAGAAGCATTTGAAGTTGTTGTCATGTTTAATTCCTTGATTTATTTATATATTTTATAACTATGTATTTCTTATTGATTTGAATCATCTCTTCAAAATCAAACGACCCAATTACCATTAACATCACCACATACCAACCCTTAAGCCGAAACCCACCGATCCATCTGAGTGATAGGTGGGACCCATTGGCTTAAGAAATCAGAAACACCATGGCTGTGGCTAGTTGTAGCATCAACTATATCAAGCCCTGCCAATCCATCTGCAAAATAATTATTGACGCCATTAATGATGCCCAATGGATCAAAGATATCAGCACTTGTCGTTACTCTGGAGGGTTGTTTAATAATTGCCATAGTCAATGAACCTGTTTTTTAATAAATAGATTTAACATTTTATGGCGCATTTATAACTGATAAGCAATTCATTGGCAAGCATAATATTTTTTTAACAATTAAATGGGCATGGGTAAAACTTATTTAGATTGGACTTTATTCTCCCACCCAACTGCTATCAATATCACCAGCAATAATCCCTACTAAGTTAATACTTTGATCTTGGTCAACGGTTATGGGGGTAATATCAGCTGACTAATTAACGTTAGTTCTGGACATAAACTCACCACCGACGCGATCTGGTACAAATAGCCAATTTTTTCTGGTTAGGTGTTTGAATTTACGGCCATTTTAGGTGCGCTTAAGGCATCATCAGATCTAATAGCATTACCAATGTTTAGAGCAGATTTGTTCTAGTTTCAGATACACTCATCAACGCATAAAAATCCATTAAGCTAGGTTGTTATAACAGTAACCTTTATGCCACAGTTGTATTCCTTATTATTGATGGCAATCGTGCTATTGGCCTATGGCTTATCTATTAAGTCTTGCCCCGCCTAAATCTCATGTAAAGGCATCGTCTGTTGATATAGAAAGAATTAAAGAAATTGTCATGGAAAGCATTGAAACCCAAGGTTATTTAGTCGTGTTAGGTGATAAATATTTGTTCTGGAATGAGGCGCGATGCCTTTATTACTTGCCAAAATGATAGGATCAAACCAAAACTTACATTCGCCATCAGCATGGCGAATATGAATATGGGCAGGTTCATTTCCTTCATTTGAATAATAGTGGAAGCGGAAATTACCAATCCTTAAAATTGTTGGCATTATATTTAAATTTATTTGCTAACCTAATAGATTACAGCACACAGGATTTGAGTTCAAATAAGCGTTGACATGGTTTCTTTTGTAACTAATATGGGTGTTGATTGTTTATCTTTTTTATAAAATGAAATCTTGGTCTTTTAAATTATCAATAGGCGCATTAGTGCTAGTGTTATCAGTTTTTTACGTGCTTAAGCCTATGTCAGTTAATGCGTTACATTATTTGGTTTGGAAGTTTACCTCACCGATTAAAGCGCAAATGGGTAGTATTGATTATCAGGGTGCTCATATTCATTATGTATCGTATGGATACGGCGCTCCGATTTTACTATTGCATGGTGGTTTAAGTAATAAACTCAGTTGGTTTTCTCAGGTACCTTGGCTGGTCGATTCGGGTCGGCAAGTGATCTTAATTGATACTCGTGGACATGGGTATTCCACGCATGGTGATGCAAAACTGAGTTACGAAATTTTCGCAGAAGACACTTTACAAGTGCTGGATAAATTAGGGATTCAGCGCACCGATATTGTGGGTTGGAGTGATGGTGGCATTATCGCGTTACTATTGGGTTTACATGCGCCCGAAAGGGTAGAAAAAATCGTGGCGATCAGTGCTAATTTTCATCCTTCTGGCGTTATACTTGAAGCTGATAGCACCCAAAATTATGCCTATGGAACTATTTTTAGAACCATTAAAGACAAGTTCAGAAGTTGGTGGTCAGGCGCTGGTGAAAAACACGCCGAATTAGAAGCCGAAATTAATGAGCTTTGGCACAAAGCACCGCAAATGACTCATACCCATCTGTCTGCTATTATTGCACCCACTTTAGTGGTAGTGGGTGAGAATGATATTATTGACCTAGGGCATTCTCGGGAGTTAGCGCAGAAATTGGCGGCGGGGCGTTTAGCAATAATTCCAGTCGCTGGACACGCGGCACCGATTACTCATGCTGATGAACTTAATAATTTAATAGCGGAGTTTTTAAATATTAAGCCACAGCCTTAAGGCTGCGAGCGTTTTAAATGTTCTTTTATTTGGTAAACAGCTCATGAAACTTAAAACTTCAATCTCTATTGCTTTATTGTGCAGCTTCATCATCATTGGCCTTGTTGACCTAGCTTATCTTAAGCCGCCTGTCTTTACTAAAACCATCCAAACCGAGGCTTTAGGGTCGATAAATATAGCGCAACCGTTATGGGGAGCTAAAAGATTAGTGATTGCGTTTGTGGATTTTAAGACCTATCCGAGTGAATCTCTACAACAAAAATTGGCCGTAACGGGTGATACTCTAGCATTAATTGATACATCAGTCGTTTTTAACAAGTTTACTGCCCAAACAGGACAATGTTTAACAACCGAATGGCTCTCTACTTTGGTTGATTCAATCACTAAAGCCCTACCGAATTCAGGAAACCAAAACTCTATGCTGGCTGGTATCGCGGAAGGTGCTCTGTTACCGTTTTTAGGTTCTCAAACGCAATATGCTGAGGCTATTAGTTATGTCTCGATAGGTTTTAATGTCAAATTACCGAAAGATTTAGTGTTATGCTCTAATTTGGCAAAGCAATTCAGTTCACACAGTGAAAACCTTTCGATTGTTCCCCATAAAGACTGGCAAGTGTTATGGTCGGATCAGCCTGATGCAGAAACCGGCGTGTTTATTAAAGCTTTGGGTAATGTAAACACACAAATTGCACCTTACGATACACCACTGGATTCTTTATTACTTTCTGCGTTAACAACGCCTATAAATGCATATGCACCGCCTATGCCTGTAGTAGAAGTACCAGTAAAAAACACGGTTGATACCGTGACCTTATTTTATTCAGGAGATGGCGGTTGGCGAGATTTGGACAGAACCATAGCGGGTGAAATGGCCGCTTTAAATTATCCGGTAGTGGGTGTCGATGTGTTGCGCTACTTTTGGGGGCATAAAACACCGGAACAAGCGGCGGCGGATTTATCTGCCACTTTGACTTATTATCGTAAGCATTGGCATGTTAAGCAGTTTGTATTGACGGGTTATTCCTTTGGCGCCGACATATTGCCGGTTCTATATAACCGCTTACCTGAGGCGGATAAAAACAGTGTGTCATTATTGGTATTAATTGCTTTAGCCAAGTCGGCAGATTTTGAGATTCATGTCTCAGGTTGGTTAGGGCAAAGCTCAGGGGAATTAGTCTTGGAACCCGAGTTAGTTAAGATACCTAAAGATAAAATCTTATGTATTTATGGTCGAGAAGAAAAAACCGAAACAGCTTGTCTGGATTTATATAACACCGATGCTAAAGTCTTAGAATTGCCGGGCGGACATCATTTTGATCAAGATTATCCTAAGCTGACTCGGCAAATTTTGGCTGTTTATCAACAGAAAGCTATTCAATAAAGTTAACCACCTAAAACACTATTATGAGTCAAGAAAGATTAACTCGGATTGTCCATAAAGTAGCGCAGCTATTACCCGTCATTTTATTTACCGTCGCCTTGTATATCGTGCGTAGGCAAATTAATCTACATGAAGTAAGCGAGATTATGGCGTCTTTAAAAGCAACGCCTGTGCTTATTCTGCTTTTAGCCGTGTTACTGACGATTATTAATTATTGGGTGCTGGCGGGTTATGATTGGCTGGCTTTGCGCTATACGAGGCATACGAAAATCCCCTTGTTTAAAATGATGGCAGCCGCCTTATTAAGTTATGCGATTAGTAATAATACCGGACATGCTTGGGCGGCGGGTGGTTCTATTCGCTATCGGTTTTATTCGAAATGGGGGGTGCCCGGCTGGGATATTTTAAAAATCTCCTTATTCCAAACCCTGACTTATTTGCTGGGTGCGATGACTTTGGGTTTAGTCGGTAGTTTGGTTTTACCTTATTATTTGCCTAGCAAAGTACCTGCGCCTCAAGCCCTGCATTGGGTGAGTCTAATTTGTAGCGCAACTTTGTTGGTTTATTGGGCGGTCGTTTTACTTTGGCGCAAACCTATCTTAATAAAAGGTTTCGAGTTTAATTTTCCTTCCCCGACTATCGCTGTCTGGCAAACGCTGATTGCTAGTTTAGATGTCGTACTTTCTTCTTTAGTGCTCTGGGTGTTGTTGGTCGGTAAAGTACATATTGGCTTTAGTGCCTTTGTGGTGGTGTTCGTTGTGGCTCAAGTCATGGGCGTCATCAGTCAAGTGCCGGGGGGAATAGGGGTGTTTGAGGGTGTATTTTTACTATTAATGCAAGATGTCGCCGTCAAAGATCAGCATTTAGTGTTAATTGGCGCTTTGCTGTTATATCGGGTTATTTATTATTTCTTACCCTTATTGTTGGCTGGGGTTAGCTTAATCAGTTATGAGGTTTATAGCCGGCGGGAGCTGTTAAGCACCGGTGCTGATGCGTTGCAAAAACTGTTAGCGGCTATTGTGCCACAGTTGTATGCCTTATTATTGTTATTTGCGGGTGGCGTTTTATTGGTTTCAGGCTCGATTCCTACTAATCCAGAAATGAGTGCCGTAATGCGAGATGTTGTGCCTTTACCGATTATAGAAGTGTCACATTTAACAGGCAGTTTAGTAGGCATTTTATTACTATTGTTGGCTAGAGGCATTTGGTTAAAGATAGATGCCGCTTGGTATGGCAGTATAGGCTTATTAAGTGTAGGTATTTTGTCGGCTTTATTGAAAGGTTTTGATTGGCACGAGGCTATCGTGCTCAGTATTATTTTATTGATGATGCTACCGACTAAGGCACATTTTCAACGCCAGTCTTCGTTGTTACATTTGCCTTATTCCATGAGTTGGTTAGCAACAGTTACTATGGTGTTAGTCGGCTGTGTATGGTTAGGGTTTTTCTCTTATCGAGATTTGGCATTCTCACACGAGTTATGGTGGCAGTTTTCTTATGAGGGTAATGCCCCGCGCTTTCAGCGCGCCTTATTATTGATGGCAATCGTGCTGTTAGCCTATGGCTTATCTTATCTATTAAGTGTCGCTCCGCCTAAATCTCATGTAAAGCCATCGGCTGTTGATATAGAAAGAGTTAAAGAAATTGTCATGGAAAGCAGTGAGACCCAAGGTTATTTAGCCTTATTAGGTGATAAATATCTGTTTTGGAATGAGGCGCGTGATGCTTTTATTATGTATGCCATCACCGCGCAATTTTGGATAGCCATGGGAAATCCA
Source organism: uncultured Methylococcaceae bacterium (assembly GCA_903938485.1). GTDB lineage: Bacteria > Pseudomonadota > Gammaproteobacteria > Methylococcales > Methylomonadaceae > Methylobacter_C. Next base: position 34,833 of record CAJADF010000089.1, on the reverse strand, counting down.
GTGGGTAATAAGGCTTCGATTGAGGCGTTGCTATACGCCTTTTTAGAACATGCAGATCGATACAGTGCTAAGGCCGTTTTTTATCAAACCAGTGAGGAATGGTTACCTGCTTATCTTGATCTTGGCTTATCAATGTTTAAGCTCGGCGAAGAAGCCTTTGTGGATTTAACGACTTTTAGCTTGCAAGGCAAGTTACGAGAGAATCAACGGAGTGCGGTCAATAAATTTAGTCGATTAGGATATCCGTTTGGAATTTTAACAGGTCTTGAGGTTGAAAATGCGTTGCCACAGTTACGTCAAATTTCTGATGCGTGGTTAGCTAATAAAAACACCCGTGAAAAGTGTTTTTCTATCGGTTTTTTTGCAGAGTCTTATATAAAGAATTGTGATGTGGCGGTTATTAAGGATGAGGCGGGCAACATTAAAGCGTTCGCTAATATTTGGTTGACTAAGGATAATGCGGAGTTATCGATTGATTTGATGCGTTACGATCCTGATAGCCCTAACGGTATAATGGATTATTTGTTTGCAGAACTGATGTTATGGGGAAAAGCTGAAAATTATCATTGGTTTTGTTTAGGTATGGCACCTTTGGCGGGCTTAGATAATCGACCCTTAGCGCCGCTTTGGAATAAACTGGGCGCTACCTTGTTTAAACATGGCGAACACTTTTATAACTTTGAAGGTTTGTATGCCTATAAAGCTAAATTCTCACCTCAATGGCATCCACGTTATCTAGCTGCGCCAGCCGGTTTGTCTGTGCCGTTTATTCTGATGCAGATCGCGCGAATTATTTCTGGCGGCTGGCAAGGTATCTTTAGTAAATAAATCACACTTGAAAAATAAATTGGCGTCCCCACATAGTGAGAAATATTTTTTTAACCACTATTAAGGACTACTATTGTGACTGTTGAAACAAAAAAAGAAACGCTTGGTTTTCAAACTGAAGTAAAACACCTCTTACATTTAATGATTCACTCCTTGTACAGTAACAAGGAAATCTTCCTTAGAGAATTAATCTCTAACGCGTCTGACGCAGCCGATAAACTCCGTTTTGAAGCACTATCAAATGATGCTTTATACGAAGGTGATAGCGAGTTAAAAATTCGCATTGAGTTCGATAAAGATAAAAAAACCGTCAGCATTATCGATAATGGTATTGGTATGACCCGTGCCGAAGTACAAGAACATATCGGTACTATCGCAAAATCAGGTACTAAACAATTTTTTGAAGCCTTAACCGGTGAGCAAGCTAAAGACAGCGAGTTAATTGGTCAATTTGGGGTAGGTTTCTACTCAGCATTTATTGTTGCTGATAAAGTCACTTTAACCACCCGTAAAGCGGGTGCTGATAAATCTCAAGCAACACGTTGGGAATCTGCAGGTGAGGGTGATTACACCATCGAAGCTGTTGAAAAAGCGACTCGCGGTACTGAAATCGTTCTACATTTAAAAGAAGCTGAATTAGAGTTTTTAGACGGTTACCGTATCCGTTCTATCGTTAGAAAATTCTCAGATCATATTTCTTTACCTATCATTATGGATAAAGAACCAGAACCTTCTTATGATGATGATGAAGACGAAGCGGAAGAGGGCGTAGAAAAAACTGAAAAACCAGTAGCAGCCATTGAAGAAGAAACTATTAATAGTGCTTCTGCGTTATGGACTAAATCTCGTCAAGATATTAGTGATGAAGATTACAACGAATTTTATAAACACGTAGGTCATGATTTCCAAAACCCTCTAACATTTGTCCACAGTAAAGTAGAAGGTACTAACGAGTACACTTTATTGCTTTACACCCCTGCGCGTGCACCTTTTGATTTGTGGGATAGAGATGCAAAACACGGTGTAAAACTCTACATTCGTAAAGTGTTTATCACGGATGATGCAGAGCAATTAATGCCGCGTTATTTGCGTTTTATCAGAGGTATTATTGATGCAAACTCTTTACCTTTAAACGTATCTAGAGAAATTCTGCAACAAAGCAAACAAATCAGTGCGATTAAATCGGGTGCCGTTAAAAAAGTCTTGGGCATGTTAGAAAACTTGGCTAAAAATGAAGCTGAGAAATATGAAACTTTCTGGGCACAATTCGGTAATGTGATTAAAGAAGGCCCTATCGAAGATCATGCCAATAAAGATCGTGTGGCCAAGTTATTACGCTTCGCTTCTACCCATAATGATACTGACAAACAATCTGTGTCTTTAGAAGATTACGTCAGTCGTATGAAAGAAGGTCAAGACAACATTTATTATGTAACAGCGGATAGTTTCTCAGCCGCTAAAAACAGTCCGCATTTAGAAATCTTCCGTAAAAAAGGTATCGAAGTTTTATTACTATCTGACCGTATTGATGAATGGTTGGTGTCTAACTTAGATGAATTTGATGGTAAGCATTTACAGTCGGTAGCTAAAGGTGATTTAAACCTAGGTGACTTAGCGGATACCGAAGAAGAAAAAGCCCAGCAAGAAGAAGTGACTAAAGACTTTGAATCCGTATTAACGCAAATTAAAGAAGTGTTAGTAGATAAAGTCAGTGAAGTCCGTTTGAGTCATCGTTTAACAGAATCACCTGCGTGTTTGGTGGCGGATGTATACGGCATGAGTTTAAACATGGAACGCATTATGAAGGAAGCCGGACAATCTATGGGCTTCGGTGGTAAAAAACCGGTCTTTGAGATTAATCCTACGCATCCTTTAGTGGTTAAATTAAAAGCAGAACAAGACGATACCCGTTTTGCAGACTTAAGCCATATCTTGTTTGACCAAGCTATCTTAAGTGAAGGTGGGCATTTAGAAGATCCCGCGGCGTTTGTACATAAGTTAAATGGTTTATTGCAAGGTTTATTAAAGTAAACGGTTAAACTTAAAAAAGGTCGGAGCAATCCGGCCTTTTTTTATGCCTGATAATAAGGTTAAATACCCACATCAAACATATTTCATCCTTAGGACTTTATGCAACATCTGACTGAACTACTTAATATATTTTTGCACTTGGATCATTATCTCAGTGACATCATCCAAAACTATGGCACAGTTACTTACGCCTTGTTATTTTTGATTGTGTTTTGTGAAACTGGTTTGGTGGTACTGCCCTTTTTACCGGGTGATTCTTTGTTATTTGCGGCGGGTACTTTTGCGGCAAAGGGTGATCTGACGATAGGTATATTGTTTGTTAGTTTAGCGTTAGCCGCAGTAATTGGGGATACATTCAATTATGAGTTAGGTCGTTATTTGGGACCCAAGTTAACGAATCATGAAAAGCTGAAGTTCATTAATAAGGCTCATATTGAGAAAACGCATCAGTTTTATAATAAATACGGCGCTAAAACAATCATCATTGCCCGATTTATACCTATTATCCGTACCTTTGCGCCATTTGTAGCTGGTATAGGTAGTATGGGTTATCGGCGATTTATCCAGTTTAATGTCATTGGAGGTTTGGCTTGGGTAGCGATTTGTTTGGCGGGTGGCTATTTGTTTGGCAATATTCCAGTGGTTAAGACTAATTTTTCTATTGTAATTTTAGGTATTGTGGCGGTATCAATTTTACCGGCGGTGCTTGAATTTATTCGACACAAATACCAAAAAACTAATTAGTTGGGTTTATAACTCTATTCTAATACCCAATTGAACTACGCGATCAACTGGGATTTTAAAAAAATGGATGGCGCTAGAAGAGTTATTGAATAAGAATCTAAATAAGCCCCTGCGCCATTTGGGCATGGGGCTTTTGTTGCGGAAGGCAATTTCTTCACTTCCGATAAAAAACGAGGCTTGTTTGGGGTTAATCACTAAGCCTTCTTTTGCGCAAAGCTCTAAAGCTCTGCGCACGTCAGCATCCTGTTTAAAACCGTAATAAAGTTTAACGCGATAAAAATCTCGGGTTTTACCAAAGGTTCTTATTTTAAGTAAATGCGCTTCATCTACATACGGTTCGTTAGTGGTGACAATACTGAGTACAACAATTTGTTTATGCAAAACATGATTGTGTTCTAGATTATGTAAGAACACCTCAGGTAAGCCATGTAAAGTACGTGTTAAATAGATGGCTGTACCGTTTACAGTGGCAAAGTCTGCGGTATTTTTTGCTTCAAAATCTTCAAATAGTGTGCGTCTCTCTTCCATGTATTGAGTTAATAAGCCTCGACCTTTAATCCAAGTGGTTAAAATCACAAATAACACACTAGCAATTACTAAGGGTAGCCAGCCACCTGTGGGAATCTTTAAGCTGTTTGATGATAAAAAGGCAATGTCTACGACCAGAAAAGCGGCAAGGAAAATAAACCGAGTGGGTTTATTCCAATTCCATAATTCTTTAAAGATGATAGATGCCAATATAGTGTCAACAATCATAGTGCCGGTCACTGCAATTCCATAAGCAGATGCTAAAGCAGATGAAGATTTAAAGGTGAGTACCAAGATAAAAACTGACACCATGAGCATCCAATTAATTGCTGGAACATAGACTTGCCCCATGGATTCCCCCGAGGTATGAAGTATATTCATGCGAGGGCAATAACCAAGTTGTATGGCTTGACGGGTAACAGAGAATGCGCCTGAGATGACTGCTTGTGAGGCAATAACGGTGGCCAGTGTGGAAAGAATTAATAGTGGATAGAGTGCCCAAGTAGGGGCTAGTAAGTAAAAAGGATTTTGAATGGCTTCGGGGTGATTAATAAGTAAAGCACCTTGGCCGAAGTAGTTAAGTAATAAAGCCGGAAATACAAAGCCAAACCAGGCATAGCGAATCGGCTTAAGGCCAAAATGCCCCATGTCTGCATAAAGGGCTTCTGCACCTGTAATGGCAAGCACCACGGCACCTAAAATTAGGAAACCATGCCAGCCGAGTTCAAACAATAAGTGTACGCCATAATAGGGGTTGATGGCCATGAGTACACTAGGTGTTTCAAGGATGTTAATAAAGCCTAATACCGCTAATAAGCCAAACCAAAAAACCATTATTGGAGAAAATATTTTGCCGACCTTACCAGTGCCTTTGGCTTGAATCACAAACAAGCCACCAAGAACCGCAATGGTAATGGGGATTATGTAATTGTCTAGTTTGGGCGCAATAATTTGTAGCCCCTCTACCGCGCTAAGTACCGATATAGCGGGAGTAATCATACTGTCACCAAAAAATAAAGACGCTCCTAGTAAACCCAATATGATGATAAATGCGGATTTACTGCTGTTTTTGATCTTACTTTCTGATTCTGTTTTATGGACACCTTGTAATGCGAGTGCCATGAGTGCCATGATGCCACCTTCGCCTTTATTATCGGCCCGCATAATAAAAATGGCATATTTAGTGGTAACGACTAAGGTGATGGACCAAAAGATTAATGATAGGACGCCTAATACATGTGAGGTGTCAATATTGACGCCATCTTTAAACACTTCTTTTAAAGCATAAAGTGGGCTGGTGCCTATATCACCAAAGACGACGCCGATAGCGCCTAGTGCTAATGTTTGTAAAGGTTGTTTTGAATGCGAGTTTGAATTAATTGACATGCTTAAGTAATGGAAGATCTGTGTATGAATTAACTAACATTAAATATCTTGATTTTAGTTTAAGTACGGTAATGATATACCTAAAGTATGAAATTATTAAGTCTTCTGTCATCGGTTGATTGCTTAATCATCTCTATTAGTTGCTTAAACTGACTTGCCTAAACGCCTTAAAAGACAGGATAATCTGTAATCTTGATCATAAGCAAATATTTGGTAGGCATGGAATTTAACTTAATTAATACGGATGGACATGCTCGTCGTGGGCGACTAGTGTTTGATAGAGGGGTGGTTGAAACGCCTATTTTTATGCCAGTAGGTACTTATGGCACGGTTAAATCTTTAACCCCAGAAGATTTAACGGGTATTGGTGCCCAAATTATTTTAGGTAACACTTTTCATCTTATGTTGCGTCCAACAACGGCCGTTATTAAAGCGCATGGTGATCTACATGATTTTATGCATTGGGATAAACCTATTCTGACTGACTCAGGTGGGTTTCAGGTCTTTAGTTTAGGTGCTTTAAGAAAGATTACCGAAGCCGGGGTGACTTTCAAATCACCTTTAAATGGCGCTAAGATTTTTATGGGGCCTGAAGAGTCTATGCAGGTTCAAAGAGATTTAGGCTCTGATATTGTGATGATTTTTGATGAGTGCACACCCTATCCAGCGAGTGTAAACGAAGCAGCCGATTCAATGCGTTTATCCTTACGTTGGGCGGCACGAAGTAAAATCGCTCATGGTGATAATCCATCCGCTTTATTTGGTATTGTTCAGGGGGGTATGTATGAGCATTTGCGTAAAGAGTCAATAGACGGTTTGTTAGATATTGGTTTTGATGGTTATGCCATTGGTGGTTTGTCGGTGGGTGAACCTAAAGAAGAAATGATGACGACCTTGGATGTTATTCATAGCAAGATGCCTGCTGATAAACCAAGGTATTTGATGGGTGTCGGTACACCAGAGGATTTGGTAGAAGCTGTTCGCCGTGGTATTGATATGTTCGATTGTGTTATGCCAACCCGAAACGCTCGTAACGGTCATTTGTTTACCACCTTTGGCGTGGTAAAAATTAGAAATAGTCAGTATGAGTTCGATACTAAACCTTTGGATGAGTCTTGTGCATGTTATACCTGCAAGAATTATTCGCGGGCATATTTAAGGCATTTAGATCGATGTAAAGAGATGTTAGGTGCAAGACTTAATACCATCCACAATTTGTATTATTATCTGAACCTTATGCAGGGATTGCGTGATGCTATTGCGAAGCAGCAGTTAAACATTTTTGTTGAGGAATTCTATCAACAAAGAGATAAATCTGTGCCTTCTGTGGCATAATGGCGAGATTTTTTTATTTAATATAATAACCGAGGATATTTATGAGTTTTTTTATTTCTGACGCATTAGCGGCAGCGCCAGCTGCTCAACAGCCCGGTATTGAGGGGATGTTATTTCCGTTAGGTATTTTAGCATTTTTCTATTTTCTGTTCTTACGCCCACAAGCTAAACGTACTAAAGAAAAGAAACAAATGATTGCGGCAATCACTAAAGGTGTTGAAGTGGTCACTTCAGGTGGTATTTTAGGTAAAGTGGTTGATGTAGATGATAACTTCGTAAAGATTGAAGTGAGTGACAACGTTTTTATACAAGTTCAAAGACAAGGTATTGAAAGCATGATGCCTAAAGGTACTTATAAAGCAATTACTAAAAAAGTAGTTAAAGTTTAACTGGAATAAGACATGCAAAATCATTTCCCCGTTTGGAAAAATATATTAGTTATACTCGTTTTTGGTGTTGGGATTATTTACTCATTGCCTAATTTATTCGGTGATGATCCATCGGTGCAGTTATCTTCAACGATAGCGACAGCTATTAGCCAAGAGCAAGCCAATCAAGTTGAAACAGATATTAAAGCTATGGCAGTGCCCGCTAAAGCCTTCGAATACAAAGATGGCCGAATTTTAGCGCGTTTTAATAATACAGATGATCAATTAAAAGTGGCTGATTTACTGCGCGAGAAAATGGGTAGCAATTACACAGTCGCATTAAATTTAGCGCCGACAACGCCAAGTTGGTTGCGTGCCCTAGGTGCGCAAGCTATGTATTTAGGTTTGGATTTGCGGGGTGGTGTGCATTTCTTATTAGAAGTGGATATGGATGCTGCAGTAAAGCAAGCTGAAGAACGTTACATTGATGATGTTAGGTTATCTTTAAGAAATGCTAAATTGCATTATCAAACAGTGGCTAAAGACAGTGGTTTTATTAAAGTGACTTTAAAGTCAGCCGAAGATAAGCCTGCAATTTTAACGCTTTTAGATAAAGAGTTTCATAGTCTAGAAATTACTGAACCTGAAGCACAAGAACAAATTTGGTTAAAGTTTTCTGAAAAAGAAGCACGTGAGATTAAAAGGTTTGCTGTAGCGCAAAACATGACGACTTTAAGAAATCGTGTTAATGAGTTAGGGGTTGCGGAACCCGTAATTCAACAACAAGGTGAAAATCGTATCATGGTGCAATTACCCGGTGTACAAGATACAACTCGTGCAAAAGAAATATTGGGTACCACTGCTACACTTGAGTATCGATTAGTTGATGTTGAACATGATGTTCAGCAAGCTGTTTCTGGTCATGTGCCAGTAGGTAGCCGTTTATATTACGATAAATCAGGTGCACCTATCTTATTAGATCGTCGTGTTATTGTAACGGGTGATCAAATTGTAGATGCGGCCTCTGGTCAAGATCAAGATGGTAGACCCTCTGTTAACATTTCTTTGAATGGCGTGGGTGCCTCAAAAATGGCTAAAACTACACAAGTAAGTGTAGGTAAGCCTATGGCCGTGGTTTTTATTGAGTATAAAGTAGAAACTAAAACGGTTAATGGCGAAAAAGTGCGTCATAAAGAAAAAGTTGAAAAAGTGATTAATGTTGCCACTATTCAAGGTGTATTCAGTAAGCGCTTTCAAACTACAGGATTAGATAGTCCTCAAGAAGCAAGAAACTTATCTTTATTATTAAGAGCGGGTGCTTTAGCAGCTCCTGTTGATATCGTTGAAGAACGCACTGTAGGGCCTAGTTTAGGTCAAGACAATATCAATCAAGGTATGCTGTCTTTTGTGGTGGGTTTTGCATTAGTTGTCTTGTTTATGGCAGTTTATTACAAGTTGTTCGGTATGATCGCTAACTTCGCTTTAGCGTTTAACGTGGTGATTGTGGTCGCAATATTGTCGATGCTACAAGCTACATTAACCTTACCAGGTATTGCAGGTATCATTTTAACCGTGGGTATGTCAGTTGACGCGAACGTGTTGATTTTTGAGCGTGTTAAAGAAGAAATTAGAAATGGTATTTCGCCACAAGCAGCAATTTTCCTTGGTTACGATAAAGCCTTTGCCACTATTTTAGATTCGCATTTCACTAACTTAGTTGTAGCGGTTGTGTTGTTTGCTTTTGGTACAGGTTCTGTGAAAGGTTTCGCGGTCACCTTGATTATTGGTATCTTGTCTTCTATGTTCACTGCGATTACCGGCACTCGTATGGTCATCAATTGGATCTATGGTAGTCGTGCAAGAGTTGATAAGTTATCAATTTAACTATTATTTTTTATAAGAAACCATTATGAAGACAACAAATATAAATTTTATAGGTAACCGAAATATCGCTTTGATATTTTCGGGCATACTCATGGTTATTTCGATAGGTTCATTAGCTGTGCGTGGATTGCAAATGGGTATCGATTTTACTGGGGGTACTTTAATTGAAGTAGGTTATCAAAAAGCTGCAGATTTAAATGTATTGCGTAATACCTTGGACACACAAGGTTTTGATGATGCAACCGTGCAAAATTTTGGTACTACAAAAGACGTGTTAATCCGTTTAAAACCTCATGAAGGTATTAGTAGTGCGGATTTAAGTACTAATGTATTAGAGGCTATTAATAAAACTACGATTGAGCCGGCAAGTATTCGCCGTGTTGAATATGTCGGGCCACAAGTAGGTGATGATTTAGCTGAAGATGGTTTCTTAGCTTTATTGTATTCGACTATTGCTATTTTAATTTATATTGCTTGGCGTTTTGAATGGAAATTCTCTACAGGTGCAATTTTGGCAACCGTGCATGACGTTGTTGTCACTTTAGGCTTGTTTTCTATTTTAGGGTTAGAGTTTGACTTAACAGTATTAGCGGCTGTATTAGCTTTAATTGGTTATTCTTTAAACGATACTATCGTGGTTTATGATCGTATTCGTGAGAACTTTCGCTTTTTAAGAAACAAAACGACTGAAGAAGTGATGAATATTTCGGTTAATGTCACTTTAAGTCGAACTATCATGACCTCATTGACTGTTATTCTAGTATTAGTTTCGTTGTTCTTTTTGGGGGGTGAGATTATTCATAACTTCTCAATCGTACTGCTTTTCGGTGTGTTTTTTGGTACTTATTCTTCTATCTTTATTGCGAGTCCAATGGCGTTAATGTTAGGCATTAGTGCAGAAGATTTAATGGTGCCTGCTAAAGAAGGTTCAGTCGTAGACGACAGACCTTAGTTTTCAACGGTCTACAATACTAGCATCATCAGGTATAATGCCTAGTTGAATTTTTTAATTTTTATTTAATGTTACTTTGGAGTTTTAAATCACAATGGCTATAGAACGCACTTTTTCAATTATTAAACCAGATGCAGTTGCTAAAAATGTAATTGGTCAAATTTACAGTCGTTTTGAAAGCAATGGTCTACAGATTGTTGCTGCGAAAATGTTACATCTAACACAGGCTCAAGCTGAAGGTTTTTACGCTGAACACAGTGAGCGTGGATTCTTTAAAGACTTAGTTGCTTTTATGATTTCGGGTCCAGTGATTATGCAAGTGTTAGAAGGCGAAAATGCTGTTTTTAAACACCGTGAAATTATGGGTGCTACTAACCCTAAAGAAGCTGCGGCAGGAACTATCCGTGCTGACTTCGCATCAAGCATTGACGAAAATGCAGTACATGGTTCAGATGCTGTCGAAACTGCTAAAAGAGAAATTTCTTACTTTTTCTCAGACGAAGAAATCAGTGCAAGAACTCGTTAATTCAAAAAGATTTAACCTGCTTGATTACGACAGAAAAGGCCTTGCGGCCTTTTTTGTCGATTTAGGCGAAAAGCCTTTTCGAGCGACACAGTTACTTAAATGGATTTATCAGGAAGGAGTTGAAGACTTTGATCTGATGACTAATTTAAGTAAGCCACTGCGTGCTTATCTTAAAGAACACTGTTATTTAGCAACGCCTGAAATAGTGGTCGAACAAATTGCTAGTGATGGTACCTGTAAATGGGCATTGCAAACTTCTTGTGGCAATAGAGTTGAAACAGTTTTTATTCCAGAAGAGGGTAGAGGCACTTTATGTGTGTCTTCACAAATTGGCTGTGCTTTGGCGTGTAGTTTTTGTTCTACCGCTCAACAAGGTTTTAATCGAAATTTAACCACGGCTGAAATTATAGGTCAGGTGATTGTTGCTCAGAAGCGCTTAGGGGATTCTAAAAGAATCACTAATGTCGTAATGATGGGTATGGGTGAACCCTTATTAAATTTTGATAATGTGATCGCCGCTATGAATTTAATGATGGATGATTTTACGTTTGGTTTATCTAAACGCAGAGTAACTATTAGTACCTCCGGTGTGGTGCCTGCAATGTATCGCTTAACTGAAGCTTGTGATGTAAGTTTAGCTGTCTCTTTACATGCGGTCACTAATGAATTAAGAGATGTTTTAGTTCCTATAAATAAAAAATACCCCTTAGCAGAGTTGATGGATGCTTGTCGAGATAATGCCAAAATAGCACCTCGTCGTACGGTCACTTTTGAATATGTCATGCTAGAGGGGATTAATGATTCTATGGATGATGCGCGTGGATTAATTAAATTATTAAAAAACGTGCCGTCCAAATTAAATTTAATACCGTTTAATCCGTTTCCAAATAATGCTTATAAATGTTCAAGCAAAGAAGTGATTAATCGTTTTAAAACAGTTTTAAATGATGCAGGTATCGTCACGACAGTAAGGAAAACGCGTGGTGAAGATATTGATGCGGCTTGTGGGCAATTAGTCGGGCAAGTTGAAGATAAAAGTCGTAGACACTTAAAGTTAAAAGTATTGGGAATAGAAAGTGCTGCTTAGCTGGGCACGAGTAGTGAATAAGTTATTTGTTTTATTTGGGTTATTGTTATCTGCTTGTACTGCTCTGAATGAAGATCATCTAAAAGAGTCTGAATCTGCCAATATTTATTTGCAGTTAGGTGTCCGTTATATGGATCTCAATAAATTAGAGATAGCGCAACAGAATTTACAAATTGCCTTGAAAAAAGATCCAAAAAACCCACAAGTCTTTAATGCCTTTGGGTTTTTATATGAAAAATTGCAAAACAATCAACAAGCGAAGCAACATTATCAGCAAGCCTTGGATTTGGCTCCTAATGATTGGAGTGTGCAGAATAATTTTGGACGCTTTCTTTGTGATGCGCATGAATATGAACAAGGATTAGCCCTGTTAAATCGGGCTAGTGGTACTTCACTCAATGATAAGCAATGGATAGCTTTAACTAATGCAGGACGTTGTGAGCTAGAAAAACTCCAAAAACAAAGTGCTCAGGGGTATTTTGCGCAAGCTTTGTTACTAAATAGTAGCTATGCACCTGCATTGTTAGAAATGCAAAAAGTAAGTTTTAGGAATAGTAATTATGTGGCTGCGCAAACTTACTTTAAAAGATATATAGTAGTTGGCGTGTTCACAGCAGAGTCTTTATGGATAGCGAAGCAGACTGAGTTTGCGTTAGGTCATAATGAACGAGCTAAAGACTATGAAAAAATATTATTAGATAAATTTCCTCTATCTAAGGAAGCTAAACAATAAAGCCGGTTTTACAGTAACTGAATCACAAGATCAATATGGCACAAACGATACAAGCGATAAGAGGCATGCATGATGTGTTGCCCGACCAAACTCCACTTTGGCAATATGCAGAGCGGATTTTAAGAGAAGTGATGAGTTCTTATGGATATAGTGAAATCCGTTTACCTGTTGTTGAAAAAACAGAGCTTTTTAAGCGTTCAATCGGTGAAGTAACCGATATCGTTGAGAAAGAAATGTATACTTTTGAGGATCGTAATGGTGACTCTTTAACATTAAGACCCGAGGGTACAGCAGGTTGTTTAAGGGCGTGTTTAGAACATGGCTTATTACATAATCAGGTGCATCGTTTATGGTATTACGGTCCAATGTATCGACATGAACGCCCTCAAAAAGGGCGGTATCGTCAGTTTATTCAGTTAGGTGTTGAAACCTATGGTATGTCTGGTCCTGATATCGATGCTGAATTGATTTTTATCATGGATCGTTTGTGGAAGAAACTCGGTATACGTGAAAAAGTTTGTTTGCAGTTGAACTCTTTGGGAACGATTGATGAGCGCTTGATTTATAGGCAAGTGTTGGTTGAATATTTTCAAGCAAATTTGAGCCAATTAGACGAGGATAGTTTGCGTCGGTTACAGACTAACCCTTTGCGTATTTTAGATACTAAAAATCCTGCAATGTTTCATTTGGTGGCTAATGCACCAGCGTTAATGGATTATTTAGGCGCTGAAAGTTTAGAGCATTTTAAAGGTTTAACAACAGCATTAGATGATTTGGCCGTTAGTTATCAAATCAATACTCGATTAGTCCGTGGTTTAGATTACTACAGTAAAACCGTTTTCGAATGGGTAACGGATGAATTAGGTTCTCAGGGTACGGTTTGTGCGGGTGGTCGTTATGATAGTTTGGTTGAACAGTTGGGTGGTAAGCCAAATTCTGCCGTGGGTTTTGCCATGGGTATAGAGCGTTTATTGGCTTTGTTAGAGGTGTCAGGTAATATTCCAGTCACACAAGCTGTTAATGTTTTTATGATTCGAGTGGGTGAGTCGGCAGAGCGAGAAGGCTTACGTTTTGCAGAAAAACTTAGGGATGCAGTAACTGGTTTAAAATTACAGGTTAATTGTGGTGGTGGTAGTTTTAAAAGTCAGTTTAAGAAAGCTGATAAAATTGGTGCTGATTACGCCATTATCTTGGGTGATGATGAAGTGAGCAATGGCCAATTAAGTCTTAAATCGTTAAGAACTAGCCAAGAGCAACAAACATTGACCCAGCAAGAGGCAATAACATTTTTGCAAAACTATATATCTCAAGTTAGTTTAGTTTAAAATCAATTAATTTTATTTTTTTAAATATTACATAGAGAAAGCGCGTGGAAATTTACGAAACAGAAGAAGCACAAGTAGAAGCGTTAAAAAGATGGTGGAAAGAAAATGGTCAATCTACCATTATTGGACTAGTGTTGGGAATAACTATCATTCTAGGATGGAATTTCTGGCAAGAACACAAAAAAAATCAGGCAGAACAGGCGTCCGCAATTTATAGTGAGTTGATACAAGCATTGACTGCTGATAAACAAGATAGCGTTTTTAAATTAACTGAACACTTAAAAGCGGAATATCCAAAAACTGAATATGCTGTTTATGGACAATTGCTTTTAGCAAAATCTAAAATTCAACAAGGTGATTTAGTTCAAGCTAAAACCATTTTGACAGAAGTTGGCGCGAGTTCATCTCCTGAATTAAGCAATGTTGCTAAACTTCGTTTAGTCAGATTAATGTTAGCTAATGGTGAATATGAACAAGGTTTAGCATTAATTAACTCTATTGATCCTGCGACATCAACTAGTTTTTCTGGTAATTATGACGAATTAGTAGGTGACTTGTATGTTGCATTAGATCGTTTAGATCAAGCGCGTAGTTCTTACCAAAAAGCGTTGGAAAGTGGGTATAGATCGGCGTTATTGCAAATTAAAATAGATGATTTAACAGCACCTGAAAAAGTGGCTGTGAAAAATGTAGAACCTGGAAAATAATGCGCTTAATTACGCTTTTATGTGCTTTCATTGCCTTAACAGGGTGTGCCGCTATGGACACTTTGAGCGAGTCTGTAGATGGTATTTCTAATTATTTTAAAGGTGGCGAAGATAATTCTGATCCGCCTGCTGTTTTAGTTGAATACCAACCAGAAATAAAGTTTAAAGAAGTTTGGAAAGAATCGGTCGGCGTAGGTGCTGATGAGCAATCTTTAAAACTAATTCCTGCAAGTGGTTTTGGTAAATTATTAGTCGCAGATAGGGATGGTTTGGTTCAGGCTCGTGATCTTGATACGGGGCGATTGATTTGGGAAGTTGAAACGAAAATGAAACTTTCTGCTGGCCCAGGATTAGGAAATGGAACAGTTATTTTGGGATCTAGTGATGCGGATATTATTGCTTTAAGCGCAGATAATGGCACACAACTTTGGAAAGGAAAAGTATCAAGCGAAGTGCTCTCTGTCCCTGTTATAGCAAATGATGTTGTTGTGGTTCGTACTACTGACGGTGAAATGATCGCTTTTAATGAAAAGACAGGGGGGAAACGTTGGAATTATGAACATAATGCGCCCGCTTTAAGTGTTCGTGGTATAGGAGCCCCTTTAGTTATTGGTGATCATGTTATTGAAGGTTTTGATAATGGCAAGATGATCGCTTTGCGTTTATTAGATGGTAAATATGCATGGGAAACCACTATTGCAATACCTAAAGGTCGTTCAGAAGTAGAAAGGTTAGTGGATTTAGACGTTGATCCTATTGATGTTGCCGGTGTTATTTATATCGCTAGTTACCATGGTGGTGCTGCTGCAATATCTGAATCAGACGGTGAGGTTATGTGGCGTAATGATACGGTTTCTTCATACACTGGTTTAAGCTACGATTTTAGACATTTGTACTTATCGGATACTACAGATGATGTTTGGCAGATCGAACAAAGAACAGGTGCGTCTCTTTGGAAACAAAAAGAATTGCATCAAAGAAAATTAACGGCACCAGCTGTTTACGAAAGTTATGTAGTAGTGGGTGATTTTGAAGGTTACGTACATTGGCTTTCTGTTGAAGATGGACGTCAGTTAGGCAGAATAAAAATTGCTGATAGTGCTATTGATGCAAAACCACTTGTTGTTAACGATACCGTTTATATTTATGCTAAAGACGGTACTCTTGCCGCTTTAAAAGTCGCTTTAAATTAACTATGTTACCTGTAATCGCCTTAGTAGGCCGCCCAAATGTGGGCAAATCAACATTATTCAATTATTTAACTCGTAGTCGAGATGCACTGGTTGCTGATTTTCCTGGATTAACTCGGGATAGACAATATGGACGAGTTAAACATGGTGATCGTCCTTGTTTAGTGGTTGATACCGGCGGTATTGCTGATGATGCTGAGGGTATTGAGAGTTTTGCTCGAAAACAAGTGCAAATCGCTCTTGATGAAGCAGATATCGTATTGTTTTTGGTTGATGCGCGTGAAGGTTTAAGCGCTTCGGATAAGGTTATCGCGGATACCTTAAGAAAGTTAAATAAGCCAACAATACTAGTGACTAATAAAGTTGATGGTATTGATGCCACTATTGCTGCGTCTGATTTTTATTCTCTAGCTTTAGGTGAGCCCGTTCAAATTGCGGCGTCTCATGGGCGTGGTGTGCCTGAGTTACTTCAACGCGTTCACGAGTTGTTACCTAAAGTTGAAAATACTGAAGTTGAAGATAATAAACGTGGCATTGCTATTGCCGTTGTTGGTCGTCCTAATGTAGGTAAATCAACATTGGTTAACCGTTTTCTTGGTGAAGAGCGGGTTATTGTATTTGATGAACCCGGTACGACTCGCGATAGTATTTATATTCCTTTTGAGCGTAATGGTAAGAAATTTACCTTGATTGATACCGCCGGGATGCGTCGTCGTTCAAGAGTATCAGAGACCATAGAAAAATTTAGTGTCATTAAATCCTTACAGGCTATTGAGCAAGCTAACGTCGTTATTTATATGATTGATGCTAGGGAAGGTATCGCCGATCAAGATGCGCATTTATTAGGCCTAGTCATTGAGGCGGGTAGAGCGTTAATTATTGGTTTGAATAAATGGGATGGTATTAGCATTGAGCAAAAGGAAACGGTTAAGAGGCAATTAGAAGTTAAGTTGTCGTTTTTAGATTTTGCAGAAAAGCATCCTATCTCAGCTTTACATGGTAGTGGTGTAGGTAAGTTGTTTGATGTGGTGCATAAGCTATATGACTGCGCTATGATTGATATGTCTACGCCGGTATTAACACGTATTCTTAAAGAGGCTACCACAGCGCATCAACCTCCTATAATTAATACGCGTCGAATTAAATTGAAATATGCTCATCAAGGTGGTAGAAATCCTCCTATTGTAATAGTGCATGGTGTGCAAACGGATGCTTTACCCATTTCTTATAAACGATATTTGGTTAATTATTTCCGAGAAAAATTAAGATTATCAGGTACACCTATACGTATTGAGTTTAAATCACCTATTAATCCGTTTCATGGCCAAAAAACTAAAGTTACAGAATGGGAAGTTAAAAAACGAGAACGTTTGGCGAAGCGTGCTAAATCAAAAAAAGATTCATAATTGCTAAACTTAATATACGACCTCATGATTTTAATTAATTATTTTTAGGGATTCTTTATGGCAACGATTTCATTTCAAGGTAAGCCTCTTAATACATCAGGCGAGTTACCCTCAGTAGGTTCTTCTGCACCAGATTTTAAGTTGACTAATGGTAAATTGGCCGATCTTTCATTAGCGAGCTATGCAGGTAAAAGAAAAGTTCTCAATATTTTGCCCAGTCTTGATACACCGACTTGTGCAACTTCCACTCGGGTTTTTAATGAAAAAGCTGCGCACTTATTTAATACAGTCGTGCTAGTTGTTTCTGCTGATTTGCCTTTTGCCCAATGTCGTTTCTGTGAAGTAGAAGGATTAAAAGACGTTATTCCTTTATCTACCTTTCGATCTGATTTTGCCGATGTTTATGGTGTAAAGTTGGTGGATACGTTTTTAGCTGGATTAACCGCTCGTGCTGTTGTTATTATTGATGAGCACGATAAAGTTATTTATACTCAATTGGTAGATGAGTTAGCACATGAGCCAGATTATGAGAGTGCTCTAGCTATTTTATAAGTGATAGTTTAGAGTCATAATTTACTCGGTAAAATATTTTATTCTGTTTTAATTGATTAAATAAACTAGACCCAGTATCAAACTTTGAGTTTTAGGGCTAGTGAATGGTATCTGTCCTTTTTAGTTTCCGCAAAAAAACATACTATTCTGCTCTATAAATACGATTATAAGGTTGTATAAGCAGGGCTTTTTATAGTAAATTCACTACGAAGTTTAAATGTGTATTGATAGTTAAGATTTAATGATAGGGTTTGATGATATGGCAGAATTAATGAGTAGTGGAATTGAGTTGTTGTTTGCCGGTATGTGCATCGTGTTTTTATTTTTAGCTATGTTGGTTGTTGCAATTAACTTAATGTCGGCATTTATCCAACGCTTTTTCCCAGAAGCGCCTTTGATGGGTATGGCCTCCTCAGTATCAGGTGGAGTTGATAAAAGTATTGTTGCGGCAATTACAGCAGCAGTGCATCAACATCATCATGAACACAAATTAATTAAAGATAAGTAGTTTTACTAACTAATGAAGTTGACGATTTCGAACAAAAGATTCTTGGAGACCTGTACGCATGGCCAAAGACAAAAATAAGCCCCTAGCTATAACTGAAGTAGTCTTAAGAGATGCGCATCAATCAATATTGGCAACTCGTTTGCGTATTGAAGATATGTTACCTATCTGTGAAAAATTAGATCAGATCGGTTATTGGTCAATCGAATCATGGGGTGGCGCTACATTTGACGCCTGCATTCGATATTTAGGTGAAGATCCTTGGGAAAGGTTGCGTACTTTAAAAAAAGCTATGCCTAAAACACCTCAGCAAATGTTGTTAAGAGGACAAAATATATTAGGTTATAGACATTATGCAGATGACGTTGTTGATAAGTTTGTCGAACGTTGTGTCGTTAATGGTATTGATGTATTCCGTATTTTTGATGCTATGAATGATATGCGTAATATTGAACATGCGGTTAAAGCGGTTCTAAATACTAATGCACATGCACAAGGCACAATTTCATACACTACTAGTGCTGTACACACTATGGACTCATGGGTCAATTTGGGCAAAAAAATTGAAGATATGGGTGCTGATTCTATCTGTATTAAAGATATGGCGGGATTATTAAAACCGTATGATGCTTTTGAGTTAGTAAGTCGTTTAAAGAAAAGTACAAATATTCCTGTGCATTTGCATTGTCATGCTACCACAGGTTTAAGTGTTGCTACACTTGTTAAAGCGGCAGAAGCCGGAGTTGATAATGTTGATACGGCTATTTCTTCGTTAAGTATGACTTATGGACATAGTGCGACAGAAACAATTGTGGCTAGTTTTGAAGAGACAGAGAGAGCAACGGGTTTAGATTTAGTTAAATTGGAAGAGATTGCTCATTATTTTAGAGATATTCGTAAAAAATATGAGCAATATGAAGGAAGTTTAAAAGGTGTTGATGGTCGTATTTTAATATCTCAAGTGCCTGGTGGGATGTTAACTAATATGGAAAGCCAGTTAAAAGAGCAGGGAGCCGCAGATAAATTTGATGAGGTTATGCGAGAAATTCCTCGTGTAAGAGAGGATTTAGGTTTTATTCCATTAGTAACACCTACTTCACAAATTGTCGGTACACAGGCAGTAATGAATGTTATGACAGGTGAACGTTATAAAACCATTACCAAAGAAACTGCTGGAGTTTTAAAAGGTGAATATGGTGCTACTCCTGCGCCAGTCAATAAAGAATTACAAGATCGAGTATTAGAAGGTGCTGAGCCGATTACTTGTCGACCTGCAGATTTAATTGCCCCAGAAATGGCTAAGTTAGTCACTGAGGTTAAAAAGAAAGCTAAAGCAGAAGGTATTAAATTAGCTGAAAATGTTGAAGAAGACGCCTTGATTAATGGTATGTTTGCTCAAGTGGGTTGGAAGTTCTTAGTAAATAGAGGTAATGCAAGTGTATTTGAATCAGCGCCTCAGCCTAAGAGTGCCGAAGCATCAAATGTGCAAGGGGTTAACACTACCGTTGCAGAAGGTACTTCAAGTATCGGAATGTACACAGTGAATGTGGATGGAAGAAGCTTTAATGTCACTGTTGGACCTGTAGGAGCTTCATTAACTATCCAACCAGCAACTACTGAAGAAACATTAGTGACTCCTGAAAGTACTGGTGCAGTTGTTTATGCTCCAATGGCAGGTAATATTTTGAAAGTTTTAAAAGATGTGGGTAGTAAAGTAGAAGAAGGGGAAGTGGTTGTTATTATGGAAGCCATGAAAATGGAAACGGAAGTTCGATCTAAGTTTGCTGGTACCGTAAGCGCTGTGCATATTAAAGAAGGTGGTGCAGTGGCCGGTGGTAATGCGTTGATCACTTTATAGCACGAACTTTATCAAGAGATAACCTATGGAAAATCTGCTTTCACTTTGGCAAAGTACAGGCTTATATAACTTTACTTCTGGCCAAGCATTTATGATGCTGGTAGGGTTTTTGTTACTGTTTTTAGCAATTAAAAAAGGTTTTGAGCCTTTATTGTTATTACCAATTGGATTTGGAGCTATTTTAAGTAATATACCCGTTGCAGGTATTGCTGAAGAAGGTGGTCTTTTGTATTACCTTTATTTCGGGATTAAGTTAGGTATTTTTCCTTTACTCATCTTTATGGGTGTTGGTGCTATGACGGATTTTGGTCCGATGTTAGCTAATCCTAAAACTTTGTTATTGGGGGCCGCAGCACAGTTTGGTATTTTTGCTTCATTGTTAGGGGCGCTTGCTCTTAATGCTGTTCCTGGCTTAGAGTTTAGCTTAAGAGATGCAGCAGCGATTGGTATTATCGGTGGAGCGGATGGTCCTACGGCTATTTATGTTGCGTCAAAATTAGCACCTGATTTGTTAGGAGCGATTGCTGTTGCGGCGTATTCTTATATGGCTTTGGTACCTTTGATTCAGCCGCCAATTATGCGTGCATTAACAACCGAAGCTGAACGTAAAATAGAAATGCAACAGATGCGAGTTGTCAGTAAAACAGAGAAGATAGTATTTCCTCTTATGTTGCTGGTTTTATCGGTGCTTTTATTGCCATCAGCCACTCCATTAATTGGTATGTTTGCATTGGGTAATTTAATGAATGCTTCAGGCGTTGTAGAGCGTTTAAGTCAGACTGCTCAAAATGAATTGATTAATATTGTCACAATCTTTTTAGGATTATCAGTTGGTTCAAAATTAAGTGCAGAAGCATTCTTGCAAATAGAAACATTAGGTATTTTGGCTTTAGGAGCGGTTGCTTTTGCAATTGGTACAGCCTCAGGCGTTATTATGGCTAAAATCATGAACCGGTTTAGCGATACGCCGATTAACCCTTTAATTGGGGCTGCAGGTGTTTCAGCTGTGCCTATGGCTGCGCGCGTGGCTAATAAATTAGGTCTAGAGAGTAATCCACATAATTTTTTATTAATGCATGCGATGGGGCCTAATGTCGCTGGTGTTATTGGTTCTGCTGTTGCTGCAGGCGTACTTTTAAGTCTTGTAAAATAAATACAACCCAACCCTAAAATCTACGATTAGGGTTGGTTATTAAAGTCTACTGAGCCTCATTCTTTCTTTAAATTCCTGTAGTCCGACAGATATCTACTTATTTCGATTTAACTAATATTTTTAATAAAATGGTTCTACTTGATTTTCAGCCGTATCAAATAGTTGTTATAGCAATCATTTTTATATGGACAGGTTTTGTTCGCACCGGCTTAGGTTTCGGGGGGGCAGCCTTAGGCTTACCATTGATGTTATTTGTGCAGAATAATCCATTACTCTGGTTACCTGTTATTGGTACACACTTATTGTTTTTTTCTGGATTAACTTTAGCGAGACGTCTACATAATGTAGATTGGTACTATTTGCGTAAATCTACAATTTATATTGTTCCGCCTGCAATAGTAGGTGTCTTCGGTTTAGTGCATTTTCCTTTGTTGTGGCTAAATACCTTTATTTATTCCATCACGCTTTTTTATGGATTCATTTGGTTATTGAATAGAGGTATTGAAAGTCGTCATGCTTGGGCTGATAGAGTTTTATTGATATTAGGAGGCTATGTGGCTGGGATTTCTTTAACCGGTGCGCCCTTAATGGTTGCTGTTTACATGCGTAATGTTGATAAAACCAAGTTGCGAGACACATTGTTCGTGTTATGGTTTATTTTAGTGAGTATTAAAATGTCTACTTTTATTGCCTTGTCTGTTGATTTACATTTTATGACGGCAATTATGTTGTTACCTGTTGCCGGATTGGGGCATTATCTAGGCTTAAGAACTCATAATTTAATAGTTCGAAATGATTTGGTTTTTAAGCGCTGGATCGGTGGAGGTTTGGTTGTGGTGAGTATTTTGGGATTATGTGAGCTTTATAAAGCGTTTTTATTAGAATATTTAGTCCAACACTTTTCTTAAAATGCCCGAATAGTTCTTACTCGATGAGTTAGGTTTTTATTGCCAGTAAACTGTTCACCAATGTAAAAATTTTGAAACCATGCGTTAAAGCTGTCACTCTCAGTCGCACTCCAATAAAGTTGATGTGAAAAGCCGCCAATCAAGTCTTTTTTTGCGTACAACAATTCTAATTCCGAACGGGTAGGTAAGCGCCAATCATAGAAGTTTTTTCCGAATTTGTTTTTAGCCTCATGCCAAGTTAATTGCACAGATAAATCCTCATCGCTGGCCGCTAAGCCATGTTGGCTGGTATTATCCAAATAAAAAACAATACCCTCATCTGGAAGTCTATCGCCTAATTTATAGAAGATTTTTTTCTCGGTTGAAACGGGTATTTCATAACCAGAGATTTGATGTTTCACAATAATAGTTCTAATTACTTCACTAGCAATTAAGTGACAGGCTGATTGAGCAACCATTTTATTGATTTCTTTTGCCGCTGAACGCTGTTCATTTCTTAATAGCCAAATCGAGAATTTTTGTATGTCTTTATTTTTCCCGAAGAATTTTTCAATAAAGTCTATTTCTAGTTGGGTTGCAATTGCTTTCGCTTCATTAAATTGTTTGGTTTGTAGTATTTCTTGCTTGAAACTAAAGCCTAAGTCTTTTGAAAGTATATTAAGTTGCTGATATAAATCATCCAAACCCTCTACAAGTTCAACAGCAATTAGCCAGCCTGATTCTATGTCATTAGCTTTATCTGTATAACTATTGTTTTGTTCAGGAGATGATGCGTAATCATTAGTGTTGATTTTATTAAACCCAGATTGAGAATTTGTGTAGTGTCTTCGTTTATCTGGGTCAATTAGAATGGTGTATGCTTCATTGATTTCTTTAGTTTTTCTAATAGCCTCTTCTCTGTTACCATCATATCTGTCAGGGTGATAAATCATCATTAATGCTTTATATGCGGCTTTAATCACAGCCATTTCCGCATTTTCAGTGACACCTAATATGCGGTAGAAATCTTTTTGTGGGGTACTCATTTTGCACCTAGAAGGCATTTTTGCTTAAAGCCATTTATAGTCATTTTTATTGTAATTATTAGCTTTTAGATTTTTCTTAAAACAAATTTTATTTTAATTATTAAAGTTGAAATTATAGCAATTTTAAGGCATCAATATCAGTTATTGATAAAATTTGCTAGAGAGTTTTACGGGCAGCATAAATTTAAAGACCCTGTGTTCAATTAATTCAACATAAGATCTTTATTGGTCTTATAAAGAGATTGACATAGTTTAATTAAAATTAACTTATAGGGTATTAACGGCATAGCCACACTCTAATTAAAGATAATAGTCTATCCTGATCGACTGGTTTGGATAAATAATCGGAAGCACCTGCATCTAAACATTTTTTTCTGTCTTCTTTCATTGCTTTAGCTGTTAAAGCAATAATTGGTAGATGACTAAACTCAGGTAATTCACGTATGCGTCGAGATGCTTCATAGCCATCCATTTCTGGCATCATCATATCCATAAGGATTAAGTCTACATCAGGATGTAGTTTAAGAATTTCTAAGGCTTTTTTACCATTATCGGCTTTAATAGGATTTAATCCATGGCCGGCAAGAATTTTAGTCATGGCAAACATGGTACGCATATCATCTTCAACGACTAAAACTTTTTTACCTTTCAAGTTATCGTCAGATTCATGTAAGTGTCTGATAACATTCTTTTTGTCTTCGGGTAACTCGTTAACGACGCGATGTAAAAATAAAGCAACTTCGTCAATGAGTCTCTCTTGTGAGCGAACATCTTTAATAATGATAGATTTAGCATATTTTCGTAATGCTTCATCTTCTTCTTTAGTCAGTTCTCTAACCGTATAAATAATAACGGGAGGCATATTGATTTTTTCGTTCGCTATAGTACGAAGTAACTCCATGCCTTGCATATCCGGTAAGCCTAAATCAAGAATAACCAAAGAAAATAAATGCTCTCTTAAGGCAACTAATGCAGATTCACCACTATCAACTGCCTCAATAATGATATTACCATCAGTGATTGAGCGAATAGTTTCCTGACGGATAATAGGATCATCTTCAACCACTAGGACACGTTTTTCAGCATATGATGATGCATGTTCAATTTTGTTAAGAACCGCTTCAATTTCTTCTTGCTGTACGGGTTTCCTAAGATGGCCTATAGCACCAATTTTAAGACCATCTTGCGATGGATCTTCAGAAGAAATAATATGCACAGGTATATGTCTTGTATTAACGGTTTGTTTAAGTTCATTTAACACACCCCAGCCATCAATATTTGGTAAATAGATGTCAAGGATAATACCGTGCGGTTGATATTCTTTTGCTAGATGTAAGCCTTCTTCACCACTTAATGCTATTAAACATTTAAACCCACGGACTTTACCGCTATTTGCGATTATTTTTGCGAATCTAAGGTCGTCTTCAATGATTAATAAAAGTCTATCTTGTGGGTTAATGTTATTTCGGTCATCATCAATGTTTACAGAGGACTGTTGTTGATTAAATACTTGAGTTTGACTTGATTTAGTTAATTGGGGTTTATAAGAAGTATAAGGAGCTAAAGTGGTTTTTTCAGTTTCTATTTGAAGTGATTCAGCATTATGAGTTTCAATGGGTATATAAATGCAAAAGGTTGAGCCTCTGCCTGGTTCGCTGATGAGTTGTATTTCACCACCTAATAAATTGACCAGTTCTCTTGAAATCGATAGCCCCAGTCCTGTTCCACCGTATCGGCGTCGATCACCTGAATCTGCTTGCTGAAAGGCTTCAAAAATTATTTTTTGTTTATCAAGTGGAATACCAATACCTGTATCGCTTACTTTTATCGCTATTGCTTTTTCGTGTATGAGTTGACTACGGGACAAATTGATATCTGCTGGCACAGGAGAGAATGTTATAGAAACAGAACCCGTTTCAGTAAATTTTAAGGCGTTTCCCACTAGGTTTTTGATCACTTGTCCTAAGCGTTGGTTATCAGTAACTATAGAGGTAGGCGTGCTTTCTGCACAATTGATATTAAGATCTAAGCCTTGATTTTTAGCCATCGGGGCAAATTGTATGTTAATACTTCGCATTAGGTCACTAATTTCTATGCGCTGTAAGCGCAAATCCATTTTGCCAGATTCAATTTTTGAAAGATCTAATATTTCATTTATTAAGTTTAGCAAATCACTTCCACTGTCATAAATAACACCTGCTGTTTCTACTTGATCTTCGGATAAGTTACCTGTTTTGTTTTCTGATAATGAGCGTGATAAGAGTAATAAACTGTTTAAAGGTGTGCGTAACTCATGTGACATATTAGCTAAAAATTCTGATTTATATTTACTAGCTAAGGTAAGTTCTTCGGTTTGTATGGCAAGGTCTCGACGCGCTATTTCATTTGCGGATTTTTGTTCTTCTAGTAAATCGTTTTTGGTTTGTAATTGGCTGTTAGCTAATTCGAGTTCTTCTTGCTGCGCCTTTAATTCAACTTCTGAGTCTTTTACACGTTGTATTTGCGCCTCAAGTTCAACATTTATATTTTGTAGTTCAGTTTGTTGGCTTCTAAGTTCTTGCTGGGATAATTCGACTATTTTTGCTTGACTTTCCAATTCTTCATTTGCGGATTGTAAGGTCTGTTGTTGTTCTAGCATTAGCATTTTAGCTTGGGTAATTTCAAATGCTACGGCAATCGATTCAACTACTTCATCTAAATATTCAAGTTCTTTAGCTGAAAAACTTTCCAATGAGCCAATTTCAATGACACCTTTTAAATCGGCATCGAATAAAATGGGCGTTACACAAATATTTCGGGGGGCAGTTTCACCTAAGCCTGATACTAC
This sequence comes from uncultured Methylococcaceae bacterium, assembly GCA_903938485.1. Lineage (GTDB taxonomy): Bacteria > Pseudomonadota > Gammaproteobacteria > Methylococcales > Methylomonadaceae > Methylobacter_C. The sequence goes on along the minus strand of CAJADF010000089.1, from coordinate 8,975 downwards.
TTGAATGTAATCTTCTGGGGTGTTTTTAAGTAAAATTTGTTTACGTTCTAAGGCGCATTGGCCGACTAAACTTTCTCCGAGTTTAAATGAACTAGATAAGTTTTTACGTTGTGTATAGGCATAAGTACCTAATAAATTTAACTTTAGATTTTCTTTATCATCGTTTACAACATAAATAGCACCTACTTTTGCGTCTAAATAATTAGCGATTTCAGTGATTACATCTGAAGCAAGTTTGGTTTTATCATCTTGGCCCAATATGATTTGGTTAATTCTGGCTATGCCTGTTTTTAACCAGTCTTGTTGCTCTGAGATATCTCTTGTTTTAATAAGAGCTATTTGCATTTGTTCTATCGATTGACTTAATTGGCCAATTTCATCTTGTCTGCTTAATTCAAATGTTACATCTAGTTTACCGTCGGTGATGCGTTTAGTAATGCTGATTAATTTGTTGACATTTTTAACTAGGAATTTACTGTAATATAAAATTATTATAGCGAGGGATAGTTTTATAAGTAATATTAATAAGATAATTGAACGATTCCAATCATATTTGCTTTTAGAGTCATTAAATTCTTGCTGAGAAACATCCATTTGTATTTGGATTAAGTTATTAATATCGTCTTCAATAGGTACAAATAATGGTCTTATGATTGATTTGATTAAGGTGTCTACAGAAGTTGTATTTCCAGTTGCGAGACTTTCAATTGCAGGGGTTAAACCTTCATCTGTAAGATGTTGTAAGTCTTTTTCAAATTTATCAGATATTCTGCGCTCTTCTGCTGTAGATTTTGTGGCGCGGTATTCTTGCCAAAGTTTATTAATATCGATTAGGTTTTGTTTAATTAAAACAATATGTTTTTGTGCTTCATCTTTAAATGCTACAGAATTTGCAATACCTAAACGATTTGCGAGTACTTTTGCTTTTATTTCACCGAGTTGCTTAATGCAAATCGTCCTGTCTAAATAAACCGTACTTAAGGCATCATTGGTTTGTGTCAAGCCGATTAAACTAATAGTACCCGTCATTAATGAAAATAGACTCATCAGCACTACAATACTAAATAAGTTTTTAATGGTAAGTTTGTCTAGCATGATAAGACTCCGTAGGGCACAAAAATTGGGGCTATTAAAATTGATTTATAGTTTACAAAATACTGTTTATTGTATTTGTTTGTAATAAATCCCATTGTTGATTGAAACTGGCTTGAATTTTTTCAAAAATATGGATTAAATCGGGATCAAAATGTTGGCCACAACCCTCTTGAATAATTTTAACGGCATCTTCATGACTAAAAGAAGGTTTATAGGGTCGTTTAGAACGTAATGCGTCATATACATCTGCGATAGCCACAATGCGCGCACTAAAGGGTATTTTTTCGCCTATTAGTCCATCTGGATAACCACCACCGTTCCATTTTTCATGATGATGTTTGGCAATATCCACACCCATCAGAATCATTTTATTATTAGGGTAACTTTTGAGTACGGCATTTAGGGTATTAAAACCAATGAGGGGATGTGCTTTCATGGTTTCAAATTCTTCAGGAGTAAGTTTGCCTGGTTTTTGCAAAATGGCATCATCTATCCCTACTTTACCAATATCATGTAAGGCAGAAGCATGGTAAATCGTCTTAATAAATGTATCATCAACTGCTTCTTTCAACGAATCGTCTTTTTGTGCCGCTATGGCGAGAAGTTTACTGTAAGTGCCAACCCTATCAATATGCATTCCAGTATCGTCATCACGCGATTCAGCTAGTTTTGCTAGAGCGATAATGGTTGATATTTGGGCATCATTAATTTCTTGTTCCTGGTCGGATACTGTTAAAAACAGTGAACGGTTTTTAAGTTCAAGTTCTTTTCTTAATCGATGCAGTTCAAGATGGGTTGCTACTCTAGCTAGTAGCTCTTCGAGGATAAATGGTTTTGTTGCATAGTCCACTCCACCACGATCAAAAGCCATTATTTTTGATTGGGTATCATGTAACGCACTTAAGAAGATAATTGGTATATTACATAACGTAGGGTTTGCTTTTATAACATCACATACTTCATAACCAGACATATCTGGCATATCAATGTCTAATATAATTAAATCGGGTGTTTCTGTCGATGCCATATTAATAGCAAGTTCACCATTAGGAGCTACTCTTACGTGATAACTTTCAGCTAACAAGGCGGTAGCTAATAATCGCAGATTTTCAGGTGTATCATCTACAATAAGTATGTTGTGTTGTTGCAGTGTATTTTTCATAAAAACTAACCTGATGTATTTAGAATGTGTAACATGCTGATATAGTCATATTTTTCAGACATGTATCTTAATGTATTAGCTATTTCGGTATCGTAAGATTCAGTTTGCTCAATCCAATGGTTAATATTGTCAATATAACCACTTTTAATCGCGTCTTTGAGTTCTAAACGGATTGATAGAGGAAGTGATTGGATTCGGGTTGCATTTACAGGATTATCTGCTAGATTTTTTAAATTATTATTTTGTGTATAAGAGTAGTTAACTGGAATGAGTTCTCCTATTTCTTCGTAGAGTAATTGCTCTCTAACAGGCTTACACAGAAACTTGTTTACCCCAGCTTCAAGCGCTAATACTTTATTAACTGTTGAGGGTGATGCCGTCACCATGATGATTGGAATATTACTGTGAATTTCTGAATTGCGTATTGTTTTAGTAAGAGCAATACCATCAATATCAGTCATTTTAAGATCAAGAATAATCATTGTCGGTATACATTCATTTATCGATAAGAGCGCAGCAGTTCCACTATTGGCTAATTGAGTTTTAAAACCAATGGCCTCAATCATTTTGCTTAGCATATGCAAATTATCTGTATCATCATCAACAATCAGAATTAGTGGTGCGGGGTTATCTATTGTTAAATGGCTAATTGATTTGGAAGCTTGATGAACGTCGTAGGCTTCGCTTAAAGTGGTTTTGAATTCAAATTTAAAAGTGCTACCTTGATTTAAATCGCTTTTAAGAGTAATTTTTCCATTCATTAATAATGCAAATTCTTGGCTTACAGCTAGGCCAAGACCCGCTCCAGTTGATTGAGTTCCCGCCGCTGCTTGTTCAAAAGCTTCAAAAATTGATTCTATTTTTTCTTCTTCAATTCCACAGCCGGTGTCTTCGATTTCTACATGAATGGTCACGTGTTCATAGTCTTGTTCAAATAAATACGCACGCACTTTAATACTGCCCAGTTTAGTAAATTTAAAAGCATTTCCTAATAGATTGATGAGTATTTGGCGTATTTTATTGGCATCGATATAAATCCAGTCGGGGAGATCTTCAGAAAACTCGATACTAAGTTGTAAGCCTTTCTTTTGTGCTGACAAAATAAACATTTTGTACAGGTCGTTTAATAAATGATGAAAGCTGGTTTTAGAAGGGGAAAGACTGACTTGTCCGGCTTCAATTTTAGCCATGTCTAAAATGGAATCTATTAACATCAAAAGATGCTCTCCGCTTTTGTCGATGATGTCTAAATATTCTTTTTGGTTTTCCGTTAAGTTAGAATCTCTTCTTAATAATTGTGCGTAACCTAAAACCGCATTCATTGGGGTGCGAATTTCATGGCTCATACTGGATAGAAACTTACTTTTAGCTTGGCTATGAGCTTCTGCTTGTATGAGTTTAAGTTGTGCTTCTTCGGCCTCTTTTTTGTGCGTGATATCTCTGGATATTTGGACGCACTCACTTATGGTTTTATTTTGAGGAATCGGGGCAAGTCTATGGCTATACCATGCGCCGTTTGAGTTCCAGGGGAGTTTCATGTAAGATTCAAATTCAGTCACTTGATTCTTTTCAAAAACATTTTTTAACGCATTTTTTTGTAATTGAATTTGAGTTTCATCAAAAAAATCATAGACAGATCCTCCCAATAATTCTGCGCTAGCATCAAAGTGGTTGATGAAGTTTATTTTGCCGTCGGGGTCAAGATTTAAAATACAATCGGGCGTGTTATCTACGAGTAGTCGTAATTTATTACCCTTCGCTAATAGTGCAGTTGTGCGTTCTAGGATTATTGTTTCTAAACCAATTCGGTAGCGAGCTAACTCAAGAAAAATGTTAACTTTGCTTATAAATATGATAGGGTTAAACGGTTTAACAATATAATCAACGGCACCACTTTCATAGCCTTGGAAGGAGTGTTGCTCATCACTAAAAGCTGCTGTTAAGAAAATAATAGGCATACGCGAGGTTGCAGGATCACCTAATAGTAAATCTGCGAGTTCATACCCATTCATATTAGGCATTTGTACATCTAAAATAGCTAAGGCAAAGTCGTAATTTAGAGTCTTAGATAATGCTTCTTCACCACTATTAGCTTTAATGACTTTAGCATCAACTTGTTCGAGTATTTTTTCTAGAGCGTATAAGTTTTGCGGTTTGTCATCCACAATAAGAATATAAACATCAGACATGTTAAACCTCAAATTAAAGTAATTGCTCAGGCTATTTTTTTATATATTTTTGCTTTTTCATCGATAATCATAAATTTATCTGCCAAAGGTGAAAATAATAAGCTTTCTTTATCACCCAAGCATAAATAACCGCCGAATTCTAAACTCTCCCAGAATAGTTGTAAGACCTGATTCTGTAAGCTTTGATTGAAATAAATTAAAACATTTCTGCAGATAATCGCTTGCATCTCGCCAAAACTTTTATCGATGACTAAGTTATGTCTACTAAAGGTCACTTTGTTTTTTAGTGTTGAATTTAAAACGGCCGCACCATAGGATGCTTGATAATAGTCAGAAAGAGATGCAGATCCAATTACAGCGTCTAGGTAGTTGATGCTACCTTGTTTGATGATATTAAGATTATAAATGCCGGTTTTAGCTGTTTCTAGGGCGCTTTGACTAATATCTGTGGCGTATATAGTGGCCCGATTTAGTAGTTTGGCATCACTTAATAGAATCGCCATTGAATAAGGCTCTTCCCCTGTCGCACATCCAGCATGCCAGATTTTAAAATGTGGCCAAGTTCTTAAGAAAGGTAATACTTGTTCTTGTAAAGCCTTATAAAAAAAAGGATCTCGGAATAAGGCAGTAACAGAAATTGAAAAATAAGATACTAATTCATGGAATAATACGCTGTCTCTTAGTGTACGTCCCGTAACTTCGGAATAGCTTGAGCATTTTTTATCACTTAGAAACTGCGATAAGCGTCTTTCGATACTTGATCGAGAATAGTTTCTAAAATCATAGCCATACCGTCTGTATACTGCCTCTAATAAGAGATCTATTTCTATATCTTTAATTTCTGAACTTTCTTGATTCATTTTTTAGTGATTAATGATAAGGAAAATATTTATTGTAAAATGAATAGGAAGTGAAAGTTGATAGAGTTCAATAGCTATTAAGTGTAATAATCTGATTTATTTCAGATTGTTTATCATATAGCCCTTTAATTTGGCTTTAAGTATACTAGAAAAACCTTATAAAATTGCTGTTTATGCGTTAAATATTGCAAAAATGATACTTTTGTTTATTTTATAGTCCTAAGTCATGTTAAAAATTATTCAACTTTTAGTTTTAAGCGATAATTATATTTATCTTATCCATGATGAGGTTTCTGGAGATACTGCAGTTGTAGACCCTACCGTCGCCGAGCCTGTATTAGAATATTTGGCACAACACGGTTGGCAATTAAAGTATGTGTTAAACACACACCATCATTTGGATCATGTAGAAGGCAATACAGCTTTAAAGCAAAATACTGGCTGTAAAGTGATAGCCGGGCAATCTGATGCGCAGCGTATTCCTGATTTTGATAGTGGAGTTTCTGAGGGAGATGAGCTGTTTTTAGGTGAACATAAAATACGAGTGATAGCCACACCGGGTCATACCAGCGGTCATGTAGTGTACTTATTTGAGCAAGATGAATTATTGTTTTGTGGTGATACTTTGTTTGTGATGGGTTGTGGACGCTTATTTGAAGGCTCACCTGAACAGATGTATGCTTCATTAACTAAACTTAAGGCTTTGCCTTGTGATACAAAAGTCTATTGTGCGCATGAATATACGCAAGCTAATGGACGATTTGCATTGAGTGTGGAACCTGATAATCAGGCTTTACAAGCAAAAATACTACGTGTGGCCCAGGTTAGAAATAACAATCAACCGACAGTGCCTTCGACTATTGCTGAGGAGATAGCGACTAATCCTTTTTTTAGAGCGGAGAGTTTAACAATCCAAAAAACATTGAATTTAGTGGGTGCGCATCAAGTTGAGGTATTCACTGCTTTAAGAAAACGAAAAGACGTTTTTTAGAGAGTTATTAATTAGTCCATTTAGAGGCTGATGAATGGAATCAAATTTTGGTTTATGAGCAAATATAATTTAGCTAGCTATGCAAAGATTACCTCTCCCTAATAAGAGAGAGGTAAAGCTGACTACTTTAAATTCCTGTTTATGCTTTAGGACGCATATGGGGGAATAACAAGACGTCACGAATAGAAGGAGCATCAGTAAATAGCATCACTAAGCGGTCAATACCAATACCTTCACCCGCTGTTGGAGGCATGCCATGTTCAAGTGCCACAATGTAGTCTGCATCAAAGTGCATGGCTTCATCATCGCCAGCTTCTTTTTCTTCAACTTGTTTTTGGAAACGCGCGGCTTGGTCTTCAGCATCATTTAACTCAGTAAAGCCATTGGCTATTTCTCTACCACCGACAAAGAATTCAAAACGATCAGTGACGTGCGGATCGTTATCATTACGTCTAGCTAAGGGTGATACTTCCACAGGATAAGCCGTAATAAAGGTCGGATTCATTAAACGACTTTCTACTGTTTTCTCAAAAATCTCAATTTGAATCTTGCCCAGACCATAGCCATCTTTTACAGGGATGTGTAAGCTTTGCGCTACTTTAAGAGCGGCCTCACGAGTTGCAAGATCAGCGGTTGTTAGGTTAGGGTTAAAGTGTAAGATAGATTCATTAACTGTCATGCGATCAAACGGTTTACCAAAATCGTATTCTTCGCCTTGATAAGTCACTACGGTTTGGCCTAATACTTCCACCGCAATGCCACGTAACATGGCTTCTGTTAAATCCATTAAATCTTGGTATTCAGCGTAGGCTTGGTAAAACTCCAGCATGGTAAATTCTGGATTATGGCGCGTAGATAAACCTTCGTTACGGAAGTTACGATTGATCTCAAAGACGCGTTCAAAACCGCCCACCACTAAACGTTTTAAATACAACTCTGGCGCAATACGTAAATACATATCCATGTCTAAGGCATTATGATGCGTAGTAAACGGACGCGCAGTTGCGCCACCAGGAATGACTTGCATCATAGGTGTTTCAACTTCTAAGAACTGGCGTTCTATTAAAAATTGACGAATATAGCTGACGATTTTTGAGCGGATTAAAAACGTATCACGCGATTGTTCGCTCATAATTAAATCCAGATAACGTTGTCTGTATTTAATCTCTTGATCAGCAATGCCATGAAACTTTTCGGGTAAGGGGCGTAATGCTTTGGTTAATAAGCGGATGTCATCCACCTTAACACTCAGTTCACCAGTTTGGGTGATAAACAGCACACCTTCGGCACCGATAATGTCACCAATATCCCATTTTTTAAATTGTTCGTTATAAAAGCCTTCTGGCAAGGTATCACGCGTAACATACAATTGTATTTTGCCAGACATGTCTTGAATATGGGCAAAACTGGCTTTACCCATTACACGGCGGGTCATGATTCTGCCGGCTAACTTAACGCGGATGGCTGCTTCTTCTAATTCTTCTTTTGTTTTTTCGCCATATTTGGCTAATAACTCTCCGGCAATGACATTACGGCGAAAGTCAGTAGGGAAGGCGATGCCATTGTTTTCGCGCAATTCATTAAGTTTGCTACGACGTTGTTTAATTTGTTCTTGTTCGTCTTGGATAATATCTGACATGATTTTTAATGGATAAATTATAAAAGAGTTATAAGCCGCTTTTTAAGCTGGCTTCAATAAATTGGTCTAGGTCGCCATCTAAAACAGCTTGGGTATTACCTGTTTCAACACTCGTGCGTAAATCTTTAATGCGTGATTGGTCCAATACATAAGAGCGAATTTGGCTGCCCCAACCGATATCAGATTTAGTATCTTCCAAAGCTTGTGCGGTTTCGCTACGTTTACGCATTTCTAATTCGTACAATTTAGCTTTTAATTGCTTCATTGCGGTATCACGATTCTTATGTTGTGAGCGATCGCTTTGGCATTGCACCACAATCCCAGTTGGATTATGCGTCATACGCACGGCAGATTCGGTTTTATTAACGTGCTGTCCACCTGCGCCACTCGCGCGATATACGTCGATCCGAATATCTGCGGGGTTAATATCGATATCAATATCATCATCAATTTCTGGCGATACAAACACAGAAGCAAAGGAAGTGTGGCGACGATTACCCGAGTCAAAAGGCGATTTTCTAACTAAACGGTGCACGCCAGTTTCGGTACGGAGCCAGCCAAAGGCATACTCGCCTTCAAATCTAATGGTGGCGCTTTTAATACCGGCAACATCACCTTGAGATTCTTCAATGAGTTCGGTTTTAAAGCCTTTACGTTCACCCCAGCGTAAAAACATCCGCTCAATAATTGATGCCCAATCCTGCGCCTCTGTGCCACCGGAGCCAGATTGAATATCCAAGAAGGCATTATTAGCATCCATTTCACCAGAAAACATGCGTCTAAATTCTAGATCGGCGACTCTTTTTTCAAAGTGCTCTAAATCATCAACGACTGTATCAACTGTTTCTTCGTCTTCTTCTTCAAAGGCCATTAGCAGTAATTCTTCCGCATCCGCTAAACCGCGTTCTAAATCATTAATGGTGTTGACGATAACTTCTAATTGCCCGCGTTCTTTACCGAGCGATTGAGCTTGTTCTGGGTTATCCCAGATTTTTGGATTTTCGAGTTCGCGTAAAACTTCGATTAAGCGCTCGTTTTT
>CAJADF010000088.1 GCA_903938485.1 uncultured Methylococcaceae bacterium | reverse complement strand
GTAATACCCAAATCCATTTTGATTTTCCTAAAAACAAAGCGAAAGGAAATATAATTATCAAAGTTAACAAATAGGATATACGTTTTAACAATTGTATTGCTTTAATTAATAGGTTCTTTTCACTATAAAAAATTTTTGAAAATACTTGTCCTTCCCTAAGTGATCTTTTAATTAGCCAATCTAATGTCATTCTATCTTTTGGTATAAACTCATAGACATTGGCTTCATTACACCAGATTAATTTGGCGTCATTAAAATATAAGCGATGGAACAATTCTGTATCTTCACCACCGGTTAAGCCATAAACAAGATTAAATTTTAATAAGTTTTTAATTTGGGGGGTGGCTTTTATGAGGACGTTATTTGTTGATCCCATTTGTACATTTGTGCCTGTTATTGCATTTATGTTTTGAATAAAAAAACCACCTTTAATTATCCAATCGGGTTCTGTAGTTGCAAATATGGGTGTTACTGGTCCAAAAACACAGTCTGCATTAAATTGTTGACTGGTAGTAAGAAGCGATTCAAGCCATGTAGGATCAGCCCATTCATCGTCGTCTATAAATGCTATATATTCAGCGTTTGTATAATCTAAAGCTTTATTCCGTGTAAGGGATATATTTTTTTCGGGTTGTACATCATAGATATAGACGAAGTCTTTTTTATCAAAAAAACTCTTAACTATATTATCAGCTGACTGTTCTGGATCATTATCTATAATGATAATTCTTAGATAAATTGAATTTATTATTGATTGTTCAGTTATTGATTGCAGTAATTTTTCAAGTAAATGGGGCCGCTTATAGGTAGCAATACAAACATCAATTCTTATGAGATTGGGTATAGACATTATTTAGTTAACCTTTTTATTAAGTATTGATGTCCTAATCGCATACAAGTTAGCCAGGACTGTTGATTCGATAAAAGTTTTGTTATTGCTAAATAAAATTGTTTTTGTTTGATAAATTCAATTATTTGATTAAAAATAATTACGTCAGCGTATGATTTTTGTCTTATTTCTAATAAAATTGTAATTTCATGGTTGTTTGCTGATTTAGAGTAATGTATTAATTTTGCATTATTATTAAGTAACTCATGGTAACTTTGGTTATCCCCAGACCGACTTAATGATTGGTCTACAACGCGATAGTAGTAATAGGGGTGCTTGGTAAGTATAAATTTAGCACCTTTAATTAGTAATTCTGCGCACAGAATAAAATCTTCACCTAGATTTGTACTTTCATCATAGCTTATTTGGTTTTCTTTAAGAAATGCAGTTCGAATAATGGGTTGTAAAAAACCATAGTTAAAAGATGTTGTTGTCGGCAAATCATTTTCTATATATGTTTTTGCATCAATTACTTTTATTTGGCTGTTAAGTTTAGAATCTTCTATGGCAATTATTTTATGATTACCGTCTACATCAACATAACAAATGTTGTCTGCAACCATATCGGCTTGATTTGATTCTGCGAGTAATAAAAGTGCTTTTAATCTATCTTTATGATAAAAATCATCCGCATCTAATATTGCAATCCAATCACCCTTAGCTTCTGTTATGGCTCTGTTTCTAGAATAGGAAGGGCCTTTATTATGCGTGTTTTTTAGTAATTTTATTCTGTTATCAATATTAATCATTGATTGAATAACAGTTACAGTATTGTCGGTTGAACAATCATCACAAATTATGACTTCTAAATTTTGTTCTGTCTGATTTAGAACGGATTCTAATGCCTGCTGAATATATGGCTCAGCATTAAATGCTGGAATAATGACAGTCACTTTTATGTGAGTTATTTCTAACATAAAATACTATTGCTTACCTGTTAGTTTGTTTTGCATTAATAAGATAAGTTTGAAAAGGTAGGGTGTGTAATAGACCAGTAACGCTCTTAATATTAGCTTTATTCCAATAGAATTTTTATAAGCTTTTATTATTAAATTTGTTCGTTTTGGAATGGTAAGATCTTGCCTAAATTCTAAGATAAATTCTTGTCGTTTAATTAAATTTTTTACGATTCTAGTTGTTGCAGAGCCACCAAGGTACATTTGAATGTCTGTTAGTTGTTGTTTATGAGCTATTAATAGTTTTTCAGCTCTTAAGCCAAACAAGGCCTCTTTAAAAGTGTGGGTTGCATAACTACCTGATATACCTACGGTGGTTCTGTACTTAATTAATGGTGACTCTATATAAATTATTTCCCCACTTAGAAGCATTGATCTAATGGGTATTACTCGATCTTCATAAACGACATCGTTTCTGATGGGGCCAAAAACTGAAAAAACATCTTTATGCCAAGCATGGGAGGCACCATGTACACTAAAGTGTTCCTTTAAAGCATCGCTCAAATTATTAAATCCACTTTTGTTTAGAGCATGATTAACGCCAAGATTGTTGCCTTTTTCATCTATTTCATAATAAGCAGAATGTATAGAGGTACGAGGGAAGTTATGTTTTTCCCAGGTTGAATAGATTATTTCTACCCGTTCAGGTAAAGAAATGTCATCACCTGCAGCGATAACAATTAGATCTCCCTCTACCAGTGTCATTACTTTATTAATGTGCCCACCAATACCTAAGTTTTTGGGGTTTCTGTTTAGGATTACTTTATTTGTGGTGTTGTTTTTAGCATACTTTTTTACCTCTTCTTCCATGATATCAAATGTTTTATCCGTTGAGTTATCATCTGATAATATGATTTGAAGAGGCGAATAAGTTTGTGAAAACACACCATCTAGTGCTTCTTTTATAAATTTTTCTTGGTTATAAGAAATAAGAGCGAATGTTATTAAAGGTCTATCAATCATAGAGTTTTTTTCTTCTGATTTATTGTTCATTGATTTTAACAATATTTGCTATTAGCCGTTTTCCTAGATTACCTAAACGGTTCATCGAATTATTCATGTTACTCATTTTTGATAGTCTTATTAGAGTATAAATGCCAAATAGCCCAGACATTGTGGTTGCGGTGATTTCACCTGCCAAGGTTGAATACCGGCTGAGCAATAGGATGCTAATACAGATAAAAAGTGTGGTGAATAATAGCTTAATGTTATTAGCTGACCATTTAAATTGTATTCTTTTCCAAGCTAATATATAAACTAGTGGTAGGTAATAAACATAAGAGACCAAGAAAGCTATTCCGGTAATGACTAAGCCTAATCTGTTGATAAATAGATAAATTAAACCACTCATTAAAAGTATTACAGATGTTTCTGCCCAAAAATAAGTTTTGCCGGCGCCTGCCGAAACTATAATAAAGCCTAGGGGCCAACTAGCTACTTTAAGGATGTCACCCAGTATTTGCCAGCGTAATATCTCGATAGTAGGTATAAAATCAGGGGAATAAAGTAAATGTACAGCCCAAGGTGTTAAGCCAATCATGGCAATAAATACTGGGGCGCTC
>CAJADF010000087.1 GCA_903938485.1 uncultured Methylococcaceae bacterium | reverse complement strand
TCAAATAATACCCATCGTGCGGTATTGGATTCCGCATATTAAAGTGATTAGCCCTGAAGAATTACAACTAGAAATTGATAAAAGCTTAAATGAATATTTAGGACACGGCGATTAAAATTAAATCTTTAATGACATAAAAATTTAACACTCTAGACATACTTTTTTTTATTACCCAATTGCAGATTTTTTCTGAAAAATAAAAATTTATTTAAGACTAAAGTAGAAGTTTTTACGACCCATCAATAAATGTTTTTAGAAGATTTAAATCTATATTCTTATAAAAAATAAATTAATTAGGCGTAAATAGAAATGTATTTGTTCAATAAATAAATTTTTAGACCTTAAATAGAAATTTTTAGTGCCAATATAAATATGTTTATCCACTAAATAGAAATATTTACTACCAAAATAGAAATTAAAACTCACAAAATAAAACTATATTGTCTGTAAAAAGAAATTAAAACTCCCAATCAACTATTATATTTTGCTAATTTAATATCATTTAGGACCAAAAAATTTCTGTATCCACAGTAAACATTTCTATATTTGGAGTAATTTTTACCATTTACAGATAGTTATGATTTTTTAAGGGCAAAAACATTTTAAGCGATAAATAAAATAGGCTTTCAATACAGTCAGTTAAACGTAAAGACTCCTTTTTCATTCCATTAAACAGAAACCTAGAAGCTGATGTACTAATTTTAGTGGGCTTAGATAATCAGGCTGTCTCTCACCCTGATTGGCTTTATGTGGGCGCTAGTTGGGCAAAAGTAACACTGTATGCTTTATTTTTAGAAAGCACTTTAACGCGTTAAAAATTCTATTTATTACCCACTGTTAATTTTTATATGACCTTCATTAAATATTTCTTTTTAAGTCTTATAGTAGATATCAACGACATCTTTACCACGACAGGAACTGAATCTACTACCGCAACGTTGATATTAGCCGCTAAATTAAGCTTTTTAATCGGCCTTATTTACCTTGCTCGTCGCTGTTACAAATGGATATTTGCTGAAGAAGATGAATCTTTAAAGAATTAAAACCGGTTCGGTAGCCAGCCGTTTTTTACACAATCTTTAAAACTCCACGCCGGTGCGGTTTCGGTTTTATAACTCCAAAAGAACCAGCCTAAGTATTTCTCAAAGGTTAGTAATTGTGCGCTGGCATAGCCTTTATAAAGTAATGCCCTCTGAAAATCATCAATAGTTTCTAACGCATAATCAAAAGCACCTTGTTGCCATAAAGCCTCGGTCTTTAAATCTAAGCCCAAACTCCATTCACCAATATAACTAGCATGACCAGAATGCTTAATAATGTCGTCGGCCTCTTGCTTCCATTCATTAATCGTTTTATTGATGTGCCCATAAATATCTAAATCTAAATCGGCTTGGCTAAAACACTGATAGCGGTGCATATCAAAAATTACATTGTTATATTCTGGCTCAGTTAAAAACCCTTTATATTCATGAAATGATCTAAAACCATCATGAAACACAATGGCAACTTGCTCAGCCGAACACTGTTTTCTAATCCGTAGATACGCCTCTTGGGTATAGGATTTTAAAATATCGGTAGAAATATCCCAATGGGGTTCATTGAGTACTTCAATGGCGTGTAAAGCAGAACTTTTTTGATAACGCTGGGCTAGGCGCTCTAAGACATCTAAAGAATAATTATTATAATCAGGATGGGTATGCCAATCGCAGACATTAAGAATGCCGCCATTATCAAACCCATTTTGACAACCCGGTGCGGCATGTAAATCTAACACTACTTTAAAATGGTACTTTTCGGCCCACACAAAGGCTTGATCTAAGACATCAATCCCGCCTTTTACATAGGGATGTTGATTTTGTCCATAAGCCGGATGATACGGATAATCATCTCCAAAAATCCAATGCCCAACCGGAATTCTAACCGCATTAATGCCTAGACTCGCTAACCAAGCAAAGTCTGCTTGGGTAATAAACTTTTGCCAGTGGGTTTTAAGTAACGGCTCTGCATTTTCACCTAACTCAACGCAATAACTGGTTTCATCCGTTGCTTTCAGACCCTTAAATAAACTGGGGGCCATCCATTTTTCTAACACTAACCAACCGCCTAAATTAACACCCCGTAATTTTTTAGCGCTTTGCTTAGACATTATCAATACGTTTATAAAACAATATGTCGAGTATGAAACGCTTCAGCAATGGGCTGATTAGATAGAGTTAGCAAGGTAGCATTGGGCAATTGCTGGCAAATAGTGCGTAACATTAGCACTTCTGTCTCTGGGTCTAATGAGTCAAACGCTTCTTCAATTAATATCCATTTAGGCGCGTATAACAATAAGCGTACAAAACCCAAGCGTTGCTGTTGCTCTCTGGTTAAGACTTTATCCCACTCATCAATTTGGTCTAATTGAGAGATTAAATCTTCTAATCCTGCTAACTTAAAAAACTCGTCCAATAAAGCCGATCGACAGACTTCTGGTAAACAAGGGTAACAAATTGCCGAGCGTAAAGTACCATCAGGCAAGAAAGGTCTAGGCGACATAAAGAACATCGGATCGCCATCAGGCAATTCAATTCGCCCTGAACCCCATGGCCATAGCCCTGCAATTGCCTTAAATAATTTTGAGGCTTTTGCAGTATCGCCTTTAAGTAAGATACGTTCGCCTTGAGTAATTCTTTCGTTTAAATTTGATAGCACTAAGTCCCCATTTAATTTAGACAAACAGAGATTATCAAACACTAAAACATTTTGTTCGGGCTTTTCTAACAAAATACGTTGTGGATCTGGTTTAGAAATTTCTATCTCTAAATCTTCTAAGGCTTTAACTAAACTTAATACCCGCTCCACAGAAGCTCGCCATTGCGCAATGGCTGCCATATTATTGGCCGGCCAAGATAATGCCGTAGACAGCTGTTGAAATGCCTGTACTGATTGCATCAAGGCACCTAAGGTTATACTACCTACAATATATCTAGGTGCGGCTATTAAAATAGGAAAGGCCATCGACAATACCGAATATCCCGAATTAAAAACTAAGATATTTGACCAAGCGTTAGTCTGATGATTGTATGCTTTGATAATATGCTGAAAGAACTCATGGAAGCGTTTTTTCTCATTAACTTCACCATGAATCAAGGCAATCGCCTGTGAATGTTCTCTAGATTTAACTAAACTGAATCTAAAGTTGGCTTCTGCGGTTTGCATAGCGTTGGTCGCTATGGTTAAGGGTTGGCCGACCCACCAACCTAACACTGAGGCTAATGATGAATAAATGATGGCCACAACCACTAAGTATCCAGATATCGGTAATGTAAACAAACCTAAATTAAGCTCTATACGCCCCGAAAGCGACCACAATATATTGGTAAAACTAATCAGCAATAAGACGCTGTAAAACAAAGAATGTGATAAGGTTATAGCCTCATCCGTAGCAATTCTAATATCCTCCGAGATACGGCCATCAGGATTATCGTGTTCTGCGGTTTGAATATGCGTAACTTGATAATGATGGCCTTTATGCATCCATTGCCCAATCACTCGCTCAGTTAACCAAGCCCGCCAAGCAATTTGTATTTGGCGTTTTACTTTTAAGTGATAAGCCGTCACCGCTAAACTAGCGACAAATATTAAAACGAGGTAACCAATCTGAGTCCACAATTCCGGCATGGAATGTTGCTCAATGGCATTAAATAAGGCGGCACTCCATTCGGTGATAGTCACCGCAAGCACCATCTGAAGTATAGTTAAACTTATAAAAACAAGGGTTTGTTGACGAATAACGAGCTTATTTTCAGATTTCCAAAAAGGCCCTGCCAGGTGAAGAAATTGTATAAAAAACCCGCTTTGTGCTTGCATAACTTAATCTCCACCTGCGGTAAAAAAACATCCGTTTTAATCGTCTAGTTTAACCCAGTCTTCTAAAGCCGCAATAATACTCTTTGCTTGGTCTTTACTAGATATATTAAATTTTGATTTTTGTTGATATTCACCATTACGTTTTTGATAACGACGAATCGTATATTTATCGGGGCCGTATTCTTCTTTAGCTCGATTCCAGTCTTGGTAACGATACATTACCGTTGCCCAAGCCCCTTTAGTTAATACTTTTTTATCCAGTTCCTTAACAGTCTCAACTCCACCATCTTCGTATGTTACCGTTAACTCATCTACTGTTTCAGCCATTTTCTTCTCTTATTATTTATCAATTTACAGTCTAGCGGACGATTCTATACTGGATAAGTCTTATTTACCAAAAAACTGCCCAAAAGCTCGACTGCCTTTGCCGGTTTTTATAGTATCAATCACTTTAAGTTTTTTAGCATCAATAACCGAAACCGTATTATCAAACCAATTAGCGACATAAACATGGCGATCATCGGGATGGGTATTAATACCTTCTGGTTTTGTACCTACTTCTATCAAACCCATGTTCTTTAAGGTCTGCGTATCAATCACAGAAACAGAGCCATCATCTTGATTAGTGACAAATAATCGAGAGTCATTTAAAGCTAAAGCCGTTGCATAAGGTAAGGTACTCACTTTAATGGTCGCTATGTTTTGTAAGCCTCTAGTTTCTAAAACCGAAACATCGTCACTCTGCACATTAGCCACATAAATACGCTGTCCAGTTGAATCTATGGTTAAGCCAAATGGATGCGTACCCACAAAAGTGGTCTTAACCACCGTTAAACTTTCTAAATTAATCTTAGAAACAGAATTGCTCAAACGATTAGCCACATACAGCCAATGATTGTCAGGGCTTACCACTAAACCAGAAGGTGATTTACCCACGGCAATCGTTTTAAGCACTTTTAAACTTTCTGCATCCACCACATCAACATTGTTGTTATACCAATCAGCGACATAAATGCGTTTTCCATTTGTGCCCACAGCAATACCTAAAGCACCCTCACTGACCGGTACTGTGTTGATAACCGCTTGCTTTTTGGTATCAATAACAGCAAAACCATGTGCTTCAGGTGTACTGATATACGCTTTATCCCCAGCGAGAGCTATAGCTACGCCAGCAGGTTTACCTTGCACACTAATGCTAGCAACGACTTTACCTTGCTGAGTATCTATAACAGAAACACTATCGTCCAATTGATTACTGATATAAGCAAAAGGACTAGCGGCTAGTGATGAGCAAAAAAAAGTGGTAACGGCTATCGTCGCTACCACTGGGTATTTTTTAAGAAACACCGCTTAAACGCTTACTTTTCAGCAAGTGATTTAAGGTTAAATAAACCGGTTTTAAGTACTTCATTTACAGCAGCATTAGCTGTTTCTTCGTTCATTTCTACCGGAGGATTATTGTTTGTGTATGCGCGGTAATAACCTGCAGTCCAAGAAACCACAGTGGTTGCACCTTTAGATTCTACTTCAATACTTGCTGAATAATTATCAACAGGTAATGCAGGTACTTTTTCTTCTACGCCAGCATGTACGATTGTTTTTGCAATGCTGATATCAGTAATTTTATAAGCATATGACATTTTAGCTTCGTCATATTTTTTTAATTCTTCAGTGATAGTGCCGCCATCTTTTAATGTTAAAACGCGTGTTGCACCTTTAGTGTTACCCCCGTTGACAGTTGTATTAAAAATGAGTGGATGCCATGACATATCACCAAAATCTTTGATTAAACCCCAAACTTTTTCAGCAGGTGCATTGATGGTAATTTGCTCTTCTGCTTTTTGACGAACAGGGCCATGTGCGTGAGCAACAGCGGCAAATAAAAATAGTAAACCTGCAGCAATCAATGTAACTTTTTTCATTCTAACTCCCAATATAAACATAAAAAAACTTCGGTATTATATGCTAACTACTTTTCGTTTTAATTATTTTTCAATGATAGCCAATCTATCTTGATCTATCCCTAACAATAACTCGCCTTTTATTAAGCCAACTAACTCTTTACCCGCCATGCTATATCGCCAGCCATGTAACAAAGGTAATTCTTCATCACCATTCAACAACAAATCTTCTAAATCTTTACGAGACGCTAAAATGGTAGGATTAAGCGCGTTTTCTTCTGCACGCACCCTAACCAAGGCCGTCAAAATATCTAAGATAGCCTCTTCTTGCTGAGTTTTTTTGGCCGATCTATCTTTATCATTGAGTGATTGCGGTGGGCGATTTTTAGCCTCAGCAATTAACTGGCATAACTCTTTGCCATAACGATTAACAGTCCGATCATTAATACCTCTTACGCCTGCTAAATCAGAGACTGTTTCGGGTTGTAACTTCGCTAAATCAAATAGCAACTCATCACGCAGTAGCCAGCTTTTAGGCCTATCTTCTGCCTGGGCGTTTTTCTCACGCCATGCCGCTAGAGTTTGAATAATTGACAGTTGTTTACCGGTTAATTTGTTTTTACCTTTTACTTTAAACCAAGCCTTTTCAGGGTCAACTTTATAGTGCTCTGGCTTTGATAAATCTGCAAAATCTTGTACTAACCAATCAATACGACCTAATTCGGTTAATTTTTTCACCATAATCTGATAAATCTGGCAAAGATAAATCACATCATCGGCTGCATATTCAATTTCTGAAGGTGTTAATGGACGCTTACTCCAGTCCGCACGGGTATGCGCTTTATTTAAATTAACGCCTAAAAAGCTTGAGACCAACATGGCGTATCCAGGATTATCCTGAAAGCCTAATAACGGCGCTGCTACTTGAGTATCAAAAACAGGCGCAGGTAATTTACCCGATGCTTGGAAGAAAATTTCTAAATCTTGCCGACAAGAATGAAAAACCTTAACGATGTCTGGGGTATAAAGCACATCAAACAACTCCGTTAAATTGGGCAAAGCAATAGGATCAACACAAGCCACCCACTCTGGCGTTGCAATTTGCAATAAACAAAATTTAGGATAATACGTCTTTTCGCGTAAAAACTCGGTATCCAGCGCCAACCAAGACTCTTTTTTTATTTGCTCACAAAGTGTGGCTAATTGTTCTGGGGTATTAATATATTGTATGGGAGTCATTGATGTGCAAATTCAGGTAAGTGGGTTATATCGGTTATTTGTGCCATTAATGACACTTTCTACTTTAAAATTCTAATATTTCTAAGCCAGAATTATTAGTCTGTGTATCATTTTCCGACCGTATTTCTTGCTTAAGGTTTACAAAATCAAATAAGTTCCTATCCACTAATTGCGAAGGGGCTACATTTTGTAAACTGGTAAATATAGTTTCCAACCGGCCAGGGAACTGTTTATCCCACGTTGATAACATCATTTTCATGGCTTGTCTTTGCAAATTTTCCTGAGAGCCACATAAGTTACAGGGAATAATAGGAAAATCTTTAAACGCTGCAAAGCGCTCTATATCTTTTTCGCGTGTATAAGCTAACGGTCTAATAATAATATTCTTTTTATCATCACTTAATAACTTAGGTGGCATGGCTTTTAGTTTGCCCCCATAAAAAATATTAAGAAAGAAAGTTTCCAAAATATCATCACGGTGATGCCCTAAGGCAATCTTAGTTACACCGTTAGCTTCTGCATACCCGTACAAAGTACCTCGACGTAAACGCGAACATAAACCACAGGTCGTATTACCCTCTGGAATTACCCGCTTCACCACGCTGTAAGTGTCTTTTTCAATAATATGATAAGGCACTCCGATAGATCCCAAATAAGCGGGCAACACATGCTCAGGGAATCCTGGTTGTTTTTGATCAAGGTTAACCGCAATAATTTCAAAATTTACGGGTGCGGTTTTTTGTAAATTCATTAAGACATCTAATAAGGTAAAGGAGTCTTTACCACCAGACAGGCACACCATCACCTTATCGCCGTCTTCGATCATATTATAGTCAGCAATAGCATCGCCCACTGTATGTCTCAAGCGTTTCTGGATTTTATTATATTCGTATCGAGCTTTTTGCGTTGGATCTGACATGGTCAGAATAATATTGAATGATATAATAGGAAAGGAATCCGAGGCCTATTAATAATAAGCCTCGACAAGAATTATTAGCCGTTATAACGCTGAAAAACTAAAGTTGCGTTAGTACCACCAAAACCAAAACTGTTAGACATAATAGTGTTTAACGTAATGTTGTCTTGACGTTCTCTCACTATTGGAATGCCTTCAGCTGCTGGATCAAGCTCGCTAATATTAGCTGATGCACTTAAGAAATTTTCTTGCATCATCAGTAATGAATAAATCGCTTCATTAACACCTGCAGCGCCTAAAGCATGACCTGTTAATGATTTAGTAGAACTCACCCATGGCACATTACCTGCACCAAACACAGCGCGTAAAGCCTCTAATTCTTTGGTGTCGCCAACAGGGGTACTGGTACCGTGTGCATTGATATAATCAATTTTACCGTCTACCGTCGCCATGGCTTGTTGCATACAACGAATCGCACCTTCGCCAGAAGGTTGTACCATATCATATCCATCTGATGTAGCACCGTAACCGACTAATTCCGCATATATTTTTGCGCCACGTGCTTTAGCATGATCTAGTTCTTCTATGACTAAAACACCGCCACCACCAGAAATAACAAAACCATCACGCGTTGCGTCATAAGCTCTTGATGCTGTAGCAGGGGTATCATTGTATTTAGAAGATAAGGCACCCATCGCATCAAATAAAACCGACATGGTCCAATGTAATTCTTCACCACCACCGGCAAACACGACATCTTGTTTGCCCATTTGAATTAATTCCATCGCATGACCAATACAATGCGCACTGGTTGCACAAGCTGAGCTGATTGAATAGTTAACACCTTTAATCTTAAACGGTGTCGCTAAACAAGCCGTGTTAGTACTCGACATGGTTCTTGGGACCATATAAGGGCCAACTTTTTTAACGCCTTTTTCTCGAAGAATATCAGCGGCTTCAACGATGTTAGAGGTTGATGGACCACCCGACCCCATGACCAATCCAGTTCTAAAATCAGACACTTCTGTATCGTTTAAACCAGAATCAGCAATCGCTTGTTGCATCGCGATATAGTTAAAAGCAGCACCATCACCCATAAAGCGTTTCACTTTTCGATCGATGGCTTCATCTAAATCAATATTAATGGCTCCGTGTACATGACTACGAAAACCTAAGTCAGCATACACTTGAGAAAAACTTAAACCAGAACGACCTTCTTTTAAGGAATCAATCACTTCTGCTGAATTATTACCTATACTGGAAACAATACCTAAACCTGTAACAACGACTCTTTTCATTTATCTGATCCTAAAAATCTTCTGTAGATGTAAACAAACCTACCCGAAGATCAGTCGCTTCGTAGATTAACTTACCATCAACTTCCATGGTGGCATCAGCAATGCCCATCACAAGTTTACGCATAATTAAACGTTTTAAATTGATTCGATAAGTTACTTTTTTTGCAGTAGGCAATACTTGACCGGTGAACTTAACTTCGCCCACGCCTAAAGCGCGACCTTTACCTGGGCCACCCATCCAGCATAAATAGAACCCAACCAACTGCCACATTGCGTCTAAACCTAGACATCCGGGCATTACTGGATCACCTTGAAAATGACAATCAAAAAACCATAGATCAGGAGTTACATCTAATTCTGCGATAATTTCACCTTTACCGAAGGTACCGCCTTCATCAGATATGTATGTGATACGATCCATCATCAGCATATTTGGTAAGGGCAACTGCGCATTCTTTGGTCCGTATAACTCCCCTCTTCCGGACTTTAATAGTTCTTCGCGCGTAAAACTATGCTGTTTCTCCATTTTCTTCGTATACCTTAAAGTAATTATTATTATTAATATAATTCCATATTATCTAACAGACACTGAAAAAAATCAGCTCAATTTTTAATACATCTGCACATCTAAATAAAATCCTGCAATTTTTAGTGGTTTTTAACGCTAAAGAGAGTGATTATTTGCTTTTAACCTGCGCTACCTTGTTGATAGCGTGACTTAATTGCTTGCGCCAATTGATGAACTGCCATCGCATATTTATTACTGTTATTGTATTTCTTAATCACCTTAAAATTAGCGTAAATCTGCCAAAACTCATTACCTTCATAGGTACTTAATTCGATAATAGAGGGATCTTTAGAAAAACTTATCCGTTTCGTGACTGGCTGATGCATTTGCCAACCGCTTTTAGAAAAATAATGCGCCACACTACCTACGGCATCATGCGGATGCCATAAATCTCGCTTACCATCTTTATTAAAATCGACCGCTAAGGTTTTAAAATTGCTTGGCATAAACTGCCCATAACCCATAGCCCCAGCCCATGATCCTTGAGGCTTTAGAGGATCAAAATGCTCATCTCTAGCCATTAACAAGAAGCTTTCTAACTCTGACATAAAATATTTAGAACGCCTTTCTGTATCAAACGACAATGTCGTTAAAGCATCAAATATACGCGTCTTACCAAAGTTTCTACCAAAATAGGTTTCTACGCCAATAATACCTACGATATATTCTGGATCAACGCCATAAGTAGCACTAGCTCTGCGAATTGTTTCGGCATTATTACGCCAAAACTCGACACCATTATTAATATGATCATCAGTCAAAAATTTATTTCTATAACGAGTCCAACTTCCTACACTAGGCTTTGTTGGTCCTGTAGTGGGCTCCGGTGTCTCAAGTTTTATAACAGGCTCTAATCTATTAGCTTTTGAAAACAATCCATTTAAATATGTTTCTGAAAAACCATGCTGACGCACCATATACTGGATAAACTTTAATAATGCAGGAGAATGAGCGTAAGTACCCGTTAAAAAAAACGATTGATAATTTGATGAGTAAGGTGGTTTAGAAGAAGTTTGTGATTGCTGATCCAGCATATCACCTGGAAAACTTACAACAGGACCTTTTGTTAAGTTAACGTTATTATTGACACCGGAAACAGCTATAGGCTCTTTTTTACTTGCACAACTGCTTAATAAGACTATTAAAACACCCTTAATTAAGGCTTCGCAAACTGAATCTGACATAAACTTTCTCTGTGCATACTAAAATTAATATAGAAATTGACTTATAAAATTGATCGTTATCACTACCATTGTGAAGATCAGCATAAATCATTATGATTAAACGCTAACGTCACCTTACTTGTGATTATTTTAACGCAGATATTTTAAATTGTTCGTGGTTTAGCTGACTTAAATAATATGAAAATAGATCAACACTGGCTCACCAATGTCACTCACAATCCCTCACCCAATTGTGACGAAAGAGTATCGGAAACAGATATTTCTTTGATTGTTATTCATTGCATTAGCCTGCCGCCAAATAAATTTAGCACGCCTTACATTGATCAATTATTCACTAATCAACTTAATCCAGAAGATCACCCTTACTTTAAAGAAATTTATCAGCTTAAAGTATCAGCCCATGTGGTTATTAAACGTGATGGTAGTTGTGTGCAATATGTACCCTTTAATAAACGTGCTTGGCATGCAGGCGCATCAATCTATGCAGGCAAAGAACGCTGTAATGATTTTTCTATTGGTATAGAGCTAGAAGGATCCGAAACTGTTCCCTATACAGAAGCTCAATACGAACAACTTAACAAAATAATAGCTATACTATTGGAGCATTATCCAACACTATCTAGGAAAGATATTACAGGACATAGTGATATTGCACCTGGCCGAAAAACCGACCCAGGTGCTTGTTTCGATTGGCAGCGCTTAAAATAAAGCCTAACGGTTATTCAGGCTGTTTTGAACCGACGAGTCCAAAAGACTCTAGTAACATCAATATCACACCTAAGGTAATTGCCGAATCCGCAATATTAAAGGCTGGCCAATGCCACGTTTGATAATAAACATCCAGAAAGTCGATAACATAGCCATAAGCAAGACGATCAATCAGATTACCAATCGCCCCCCCTAAAACTAACGATAATGCAACCGCTAACACGGTTTCATGTTCTTTTAAGCGTGCCAACCACACCCCAATAACTGCACTAATAACAATAGCTAAACCTGCGAAAAACCAGCGTTGCCAACCACCTGCTTCACTTAAAAAACTAAAGGCGGCTCCCGTATTGCGTAAATAAGTTAAATTAAAATACGGTACTAAAGGAATCGATTGATAAAGTTGCATTGAACTATCTATAGCCCATTTGCTGACTTGATCAAGCACCACAGCCAATAAAGATAATGCCAACCACTTCAACATTTTTAGATTATGCATAGTGCCTATGCTCTCCATCCCCAGCAACATTTTCTACACAACGTCCACACAACTCAGGATGCTCGGTATGGATACCCACATCAGATCGTTGATGCCAACAACGTACACATTTATGGTTTTCAGAAACTAACACTTTTAATTTAAGGCCTTCAACTTCAGTTTGAATCGCATCAGCAGGCGCGTCTTGCTCAGACTTAACAGTCGCCGCAGAAGTAATAAAGATAAACTGTAATTCACCGGATAATTGACTTAACACGCTTAAATATTCAGCATTACCATACAACTCAAGCTCAGCATTTAAAGAAGAACCAATATCCCCTTGCGCACGACTCTTCTCTAATTCTTTACTGACCGCAGTTCTAACTGTCATTATTTTTTGCCAGAACTCACGATTCAGCGCTGCACTATCATCCAATACCACTAAGCCTTCGTACCACGCTTCTAAGAACACCGACTCACTGCGCTCACCCGGAATATATTGCCAGATTTCATCAGCCGTATAACTAATGATAGGCGCCAACCAACGGGTTAAGGCTTCAATCACATGATACATGGCAGTTTGTGCAGAGCGACGAGCCAAGCCATCAGTCTTTGCCGTGTATTGACGATCTTTAACAATATCCAAATAGAAGCCACCCAAATCTATCACACAGAAATGATGTACTTTTTGGAATATTTGTTGGAATTGATACGTCTCGTAAGCCAACTTTACTTCTTCTTGTAAGGCAAATGCTCTATCTAATAACCAACGATCTAGGGCTAACAAATCCTCTGTTGCTACTAGGTCTTCGGCAGGATTAAAGTCATTGATACTGGATAACAAGAAACGTGCAGTATTTCTTAAACGTCTATAACCATCAGAAGTACGCTCTAAAATCTCATCCGAAACGCGCATTTCACTACGATAGTCAGCAGAAGCAATCCACAAACGTAACACATCCGCACCCAAGTTTTTCATGACGGCTTGTGGCGGTATCACATTACCTTTGGATTTAGACATCTTCTCGCCGTTTTTATCAACGGTAAAACCATGCGTTAACACGGCTTTATAAGGCGCCACATCATGCATTGCGGTCGACGCTAATAATGATGATTGGAACCAACCGCGATGCTGGTCTGAACCTTCTAAATACAAATCCGCTGGATATCTTAATTCTGCACGTTTAGCTAAAACACAAGCATGGGTGACACCTGAATCGAACCAAACATCTAAGGTATCTGACATTTTGTCATAATCATCGGCTTCAGCACCCAATAATTCGGCTTTATCTAACTCAAACCAGGCTTCAATGCCTTTTTCTTCGATGCGTAATGCCACTGCTTCAATTAACTCAGCAGTACGCGGATGGAGTTCGCGGGTTTCTTTATGGATAAAGAAAGTAATCGGCACACCCCAAGTACGTTGACGAGAAATACACCAATCGGGACGCCCATCTATCATACTTTCAATACGTGCTTGACCCCAATCAGGAATCCACTCCGCTTTTTTAACTTCAGCTAAGGCTAAATCACGCAGATGATTTTTATTCATAGAGATAAACCACTGCGCAGTCGCTCTAAAAATAATCGGCGTTTTATGACGCCAGCAATGCGGATAACTGTGTAGGATTGCGTGATGATGCAACAATTTACCTTGCGCTTCTAAAACTTCTAATACTTTCGCGTTAGCATTAAAAACATGCTGACCAGCAAATAATTCGGTACTGGGTAAGAACACACCATCAGCGCCCACTGGATTTTCAACAGGTAAGCCATATTTTTGTCCAACGACATAATCTTCTTGACCATGGCCGGGGGCAGTATGAACTGCGCCAGTACCCGCATCCGTTGTGACATGATCACCTAAAATAATAGGCACTTGACGATCATAGAATGGGTGTTGAACTAATTGATGTTCCCAAACAGAGCCAAGTCCGTAGGCAAGTACATGATAATTTTCTAAGCCATAACGAAGCATGGTGTCTTTTAATAAAGCTTCTGCAACAACTAAACGCTCAGTTTCAGTTTGTACTACTACATATTCTAGTTCAGGATTTAACGCAACACCCTGATTAGCTGGCAAAGTCCATGGTGTAGTTGTCCAGATGACAACTGATAATGGACCCTGACCCTCATGCTCTGGGGCATGATGACATGAATTTAAAAACGTCGTTTCATCCACCACGTTAAAACGGACATCAATCGCAGGCGAATGTTTATCTTCATATTCAACTTCTGCTTCTGCTAAAGCTGAACCGCAATCTGTACACCAATGTACCGGTTTAGCGCCTGCAGTAATATGACCTTTTTTAGCAATTTGACCTAAAGATCTAACAATATCTGCTTCAAAGCCAAAATCCATTGTTAAATAAGGATTATGCCAATCACCTAAAATACCTAAACGAATAAAAGCTTCCTTTTGAATATCAACTTGCTTAGCCGCATATTCACGACAGGCCTTACGAAAGACGGCAGGAGAGACCTTAACACCCGCTTTACCAATCTTTTTTTCTACCATTAACTCAATAGGTAGACCATGACAATCCCAGCCAGGCACATAAGGAACATCAAAGCCACTGAGCGTTTTAGACTTAATAATAAAATCTTTTAAAACCTTATTAACAGCATGACCAATATGAATTTCGCCATTTGCATAGGGAGGGCCATCATGCAATATAAAAGGTGGACGCCCTGCAAAAGTAGTTCTAATTTTTTGATATAAACCGGCTTCAGTCCATTTCTTTAAGCGCTCTGGTTCGCGTTGCGCCAAGTTTCCTTTCATAGGAAATTCAGTATTAGGTAAGTTGAGGGTTTTTTTATAATCTTGGGTCATAATCTTTTTATCTCAGCAAAAATCTTTTTAGTCTCAGCCACATCTTTTAAGATTTGGGCTTTCAGTTCTTCTATCGATTTAAATCGTATTTCATTTCTAATCTTTCTATGAAAATGCACTTCTACATAACGCCCATAGATTTCCTTATCAAAATCGAACAGATAAGTTTCTAAAATAACTTTAGATCCCCCATCTACTGTTGGACGAGTACCTACATTGGCTACACCTTCAAACACTAAACCATCAATCCCTGCCATAGTGACTGCAAATACACCATTAATAGGGGTGTTTTTTCTAAACATTTGTATATTTGCTGTAGGGAAACCAATTGTACGCCCGCGCTTATCTCCATGAGCAACTCGACCACAAATAGAATAATGATGCCCCAACAAGCGCTCTGCTTGAACTAAATCACCAACGTTCAGAGCATCTCTAATCAAGGTACTGCTAACCCGCAACCCAGAAATTTGATAAGAGCCGGTATCTTCAACAGAGAATCCTTTCTGCAAACCTTTTTCTTTAAGCATGGCAAAATTTCCACGGCGAGCTTTGCCAAACCGAAAATCATCACCCACCACCAAATGCTTAACATTTAATTTATTGATTAAGACGCTATCAATAAATTGTTCAGCATCATAATTTGCAAAATCACGATTAAAACCGACAATTAATAAGTTATCAACTGGTAATTTATTAAACTCTATGACTTTCTCTCGTAAACGCATCAAACGAGAAGGCGAGTTATCACCCAAAAAATATTCTAAGGGCTGAGGTTCAAAGGTCATTACAACTACGGGTAATCCTAAAACCTTGCCTCGCTCAGCTAATTTTTTAATAACTGCTTGATGACCTAAATGCAGACCGTCAAAATTTCCAATAGTCAGAACACAGCCATTATTAAATGACTCTAAATGAGATAATCCTCTAATTAAATGCATTATTTTTTTGATGAAAAAAAGATTTTTATTCTATCACGCACCGCGCTTAAATGCGGCAATCATCCGCTAAATGTCGGAAACGTAAACCCGTCAAAAATAAAGTTCCGCTATAGATTAATAAGCCAATTACCATCCACTTAAGCAACTGAAAAACACGTTCACCCGATTGCCAGTCTTGCCACCAACCAGCGTCAATCATGCCATATAAAACAACAAACATCGCACTACTAGCCAAAATAACCCGAGTAAAAAACCACCCCCAACCCAACAGAGGGGTATATATCTTTTCTCGATACAATTTAATCAATAACAATAACGCATTAAGAAAAGCGCCCAATGACGTCGCTAAAGCTAGACCCACATGAGCTAACGGAAAAACCAATATCACATTTAATAATAAACTAACCACCATCGACCAAACCCCATAACGCACGGGCGTCCGCATATCTTGACGGGAGGTAAATCCTGAAACTAAAACTCTGATAGCTATATAACCCAATAAACCCAGTGCATATGCTCTTAAACTTAGCGCGGAATTATGAACATCTTGCCTTGTAAATTCATTATATTGAAACAAGGTTGAAATCATTGGCTCTGCCAACACAACTAAGCCAATGGTTGCTGGCATACCTAACAACAAAACCAAACGTAAGCCCCAGTCGAGAGTACTAGAAAAACTAACTGATGCGTTTTCGGCAAAACTATTTGCTAAACGGGGCAAAATAACAGACCCTAAAGCCAAACCCAGCATGCCTACAGGGAACTCCACCAAACGATCTGAATAATATAACCACGAAACACTACCTACTGCTAAAAAGGAGGCAATTAAAGTATCCAATAACAAATTAATCTGCGTCACCGAAACACTAAAAATAGCTGGCAACAGTAAGCTCAACATTTTTTTTACTTCAGGATCCCTATATCCCCATTTAAATCGGGGTAATAAACCTAAATTTAACAAAGTTGGCACTTGAAATAATAATTGCACCACTCCGGCTACAAAAACCCCCCAAGCCAAAGCTGTAACTGGCTGTGTCATTAATGGCGCCAGCCAAATTGCCGCTATAATCATGCAAATATTTAAAAAAGCCGGCGTTAAAGCGGGGACCACAAATTTACCATAGGCGTTTAATAATCCACCCGCAAAAGCCACTAAACCTATAAAAAAAATATACGGTAAACAAATTCGCAATAATGTAGATGCTAACTCAAGTTGTAATCCTTGAAGAGCAAAGCCGGGAGCTATTAGGAATATAATAATTGGGGTAAAAATTAGGCCTAAAACAGTTAAAACCAACAAACACAGGACTAAAGTACCAGCCGCTCTATCTATAAATAACTGAAGTGCATCCTTACGTCCCCGCTCTTTATAATCAGTTATAATGGGAACGAATGCATGCGCTAAAGCACCTTCTGCGAATAAGCGCCTAAAAAAATTGGGTATTTTAAAAGCAACAAAAAAAGCATCTGTTGCAACATCAACACCGAATTGCCTTGCTATTAACATGTCTCGGACAAAACCAAGTATGCGTGAGATTAAGGTCATACTGCTAACTAAAACAGTAGATTTAAAAAGCTGCCGACTCAAGAGAATTCCTTTTTTCCGAAGGTTTATGTTGACAATAATAGCATTTAAAAAGATAATGCGGGGCTATTTACTAACATATCAACACATTGAGACACTATGGCTAATACAGCACAAGCTAAAAAACGCGCGAAACAAGCGGAAAAAAGCCGTATTCGCAACGCCGGACAACGTAGCAACCTACGTACATTCGTAAAAAAAGTACTTGCAGCAGTTAACGCTGGTGACAAAGAAAAAGCACAAGCCGCTTTTAAAGTCGTAGTACCTATTATTGACTCAGCAGTCAACAAAGGCATTATCCATAAAAATAAAGCAGCACGTGGCAAAAGCAGACTGAATTCAAAAGTAAAAGCAATCGCTTAATCCTAATTGTTTTCGCTTTATAAAAAGCCGGAGCCTAAAACTCCGGCTTTTTAGTCTCCACTTACAAGAGTTGTTTTATTGCAGGATAATCATTAAGCAACTTCTGTCGAAAAGATTCAATAGCCTGGTCATTTTCTCGATCAGCTCTAACAATAGGCACTGTAATTTCTGTCACGACACCCATAGGAGCAGCTGACAAAAATATCAATCGATCAGCCAAAAAAATAGCCTCTCTTAAATCATGCGTAACAAA
This sequence comes from uncultured Methylococcaceae bacterium, assembly GCA_903938485.1. Classification (GTDB taxonomy): domain Bacteria; phylum Pseudomonadota; class Gammaproteobacteria; order Methylococcales; family Methylomonadaceae; genus Methylobacter_C. Next base: position 55,867 of record CAJADF010000087.1, on the reverse strand, counting down.
CAATACTGTATGAGGGCGATTTTGCCATAAGACCATCAACAAATCCCTTACTTGCCTAGCGGTTGGCGGATCTAAAGATACAAACGGCTCATCCATCAACAATAAGTCCGGATTAACTGCAAAAGCCCTAATTATCCCTACTCGCCGACTCATACCTAAAGATAATCTTTCTGGATACACATGCTGAAATTTTGTTAACTGCATCACTTCAAGTAATTGATCAATCAGCGAAGCATTTTGGAAACGATCTAACACCAACTCAACATTTTCTCGCACTGTTCGCCAAGGCAATAAACGGGGATTTTGAAATACATAACCTATTTTAGACTTTACACTTGCTGAACCGATTGTAATTTCACCCTCAAAATTCTGATCCAATCCAGAAATAATGTTTAGTAATGTCGTCTTACCACAGCCTGATGGCCCAACTAAACACACAAACTCATTAGATCGAATATTTAAATTAAAATCTATTATGGCTAAATGCTCTGTCGCTTGACTAACCGCAGGAAAATTTTTTTTAACAATATTTATGTTAACCAGACTCACCGACGCCACCGCAAAGCTCTTTGATCTAATGGTTTTAGAATTAGAATCTCAATTAATTGAATAACAGCAACAAAGGCCAAGGTATAAGCTAAAATACTCGCTACATCAAACATCTGAAAAAATAAATGTAGCTGATAACCCATGCCATTACTTCGGCCTAACAACTCTACTACCAAAATAATCTTCCAGATTAACGCTATGCCAGTTCGAGTCGCCCCCATCATAAATGGGTGCAATTGAGGCCAAATCACTTCAAAAAATATTTTACGCTTACTTAAACGATAACTCTTTGCCATATCCATTAAATCTTGATCTAAAGTACGCGTACCTTCTCGAATAGTAACAATCACATTAGGCAATTTATTAACTACCACGGCTAAAATAGCGGCAGACTCCACGAGACCAAACCAGACATAACATAAAATAATAGTCACTAACGCTGGCACATTTAAAAACACCACCAACCAATTATCAAAGAAAACGTCTAAATCCCTCTTACGTCCCAATGCTATGCCTATAGCACAACCCAACAACATAGCAATAGAAAAGCTTACAATCAATCTGAGCAGAGTCACACCCAAATGATAAGGCAACTGTCCGGTCAAACAGGCTTGCCAAAATACCTTAACCACTAACATAGGAGCTGGAAACGTATAGCTATTTAATGACGTAGCTAGTACTTGCCAAATCAGCAATAATGCCAATAGTGAGAAGACAGATAAAAAAATTTTGCGTAAACTCAATCTAAATTCCAAAAAGCATCTTGAGACACATGCTCTGAATTACCTGTTAATTGATTATGACTAACACCCCGCAATAATTGATAAATCTGCTCAGCCGCATGCTGCTCAGCCTCACCCCATTGCTCCACGCTCCCCTGACAATAACGCTGACGTAATAATACCAAGGTGTTTTCATCATTAACATGCGTCAAAGGAATAACAGTTTGCCAAACAGTATCTTGATTACATATCTGCTGTTTAGCTAGGCGAGTGGCTTTTAAAAAATGAGTTAATGACTCTTTATGCGTCTTAGCCCAACCATTATTAAATACATACCCCAAACTTGGCACATTAACCATAACACCTAAACCTTTAAGAATCTGACTACCATCTATAACTTGCCGATAGCCTTGCGTTTCTAATCGGGCCGCAAAATTCCAATATGTCAGTAAAGCATCTATTCGCTCTTGTTTAATCTGCTCATTTAATAAAGGGGGTGCCGCATAGGTTTTTTCAACCATTTCAGATAAATTCAGTTTATCTTTTTGCCCCAAGGCCTGCAGTAACAACCAGTTTTTATCTAACTCACCACCCGCAATTCCTAAACGCTTCCCTTTGAGATCTGCAAGACTATGAATAGAGCTTTTTTCTGGCACGATTAAAGCACCCGATGTGTTTGAATAGGGATAAAAAGTTAAATCACCTCCCACCGCTATAACACTAGACACCCAAATCCAATCAGAAACAATCATATCAACCGCCCCAGATTGTAAGGCAATTTTTCCAGCCTCAGCATTTGCCAACGATGTTATTAGCACTTCAAAATCTTGACTATTTAAGGTCGCATCAGCCTTTAAAACCCGCAACTCCCAATCTAAGGTTCCTGAAGATTGCACGCCTATGCGTATCGGTGTTTTTTCTGCAGCAACACATACGTTAAATAGACTTACAACCAACACAACCCAAACAGCGCTAAATCTCATTTCCTTATTTCCCTTAACAGGCGATCAAAAACACATATTTTATATGTATGCAAGTCTTCGCGCGAGTTTGATTACAGACAAATCAATCGACATAAACCCAATAACCTTATCCAAAAATATGTAATAAACTTATTATAATTTTTTTATTGTAATTTAATCGGATAGATATTAAAGTTACGCTACTTTTAATAAAAATACGTATTAATAACAGCAATATAACAATTATTTGTAATATAAATCCTGACTAAAGCTAAATAACCACTATGTGGATATCAAATGAAACATTTTTCTTATATCGTCAATGATATAGACACGCTTAAAGAGATTCTTAAATCTCCAGAGATTTGTTTAAATGCAAAGCACAATAGCGCCGTGTTAGTACAAATATATTGCGCAACAATCAATTCTGAATCCATCATAAGTTTTAATGCCAACATTTTAAACATCATTCCTAACGCCATAATTATCGGAGCCAGCACGATTGGTGAAATTGTTAATGGTCTCTCAGTAACATCACAAACTATTATTGGCTTTTCTTTTTTCCGAGATGCAACACTATATGCGACGCTTATTTCAGGCTCACAAGGTCATGAAGATAAAATAGGAATGTCCATCAACAACTACCTAAACAAAACTACGGAGACTATTAAAGCTGTTTTATTGCTAAGCACATCCATTAGTCTTAACATCAAAAATTTATTCAAATCTATAAATATTGACCATCAGCAATGTATTTTATTTGGTGGTGGGGCGGGGGATTATAGCTTGTCATATCAATCCAATGTGTTTATGGGGGAAGATATATATGACTCTGCTTGTATAATAGTGGCCTTTACCGGACCCTCCTTACAAGTTGAAATTAGAAACTATTTAGGTTGGCTACCCTTAAGCAAAGCTATGACAATAACTAGCTCTGAAGGGACTGTGATTAATACTATTGATAATAAACCGGCATTTGATATCTACAAAAACTATCTAGGCATTAATAATGATGATGACTTCTTTATTAACTCCTTAGAATTTCCTTTATTACTTGAACGCAATCAAAAAATTATTGCTCGTGTTCCTGTTAACATTACAGCCGATGAGGGCCTACAATTTGTAGCCGACATTAAAACTGGTGAAACATTTAAACTTGGTTACGGCGACCCTAAACTTATCATCGATAAAGCCAAAACTGTTCAAGAAGAACTGAGAAAGCTTGATCCAGAAGCCATTTTCTTATACTCCTGTGGATGTCGACGTTTTTTAATGCAGAATGAATCTAACCTTGAAACTTTACCATTTCAAGATATTGCACCCACTTTTGGTTTTTATACTTACGGTGAATATGCAGGCCCATCTTCACAAATAGAACTACTTAACTCTGCAATGGTAGTCGCCGCATTTAAAGAAGGTGATACCAATACCAATACCAATACCAATACCAATACCAATACCAATACCAATACCAATACCAATTATGACCCCTATGCGAATAACCATACACGGGTCGTTTCTCGTTTAGTTAAATTCATTGCTAAGGTTACAACCGAACTAGAACAAACAAATTTAGAAATAAAAAAATTATCTGCTTTAGAAACAACCAAACAACATGAGTCACGAAATGAGCTTATTAACTTTATCTCTATGTTAGGTCATGAGATTAAAACACCACTGGCAATTATTGACTCTATTGTACAAAGCTTAGCACTTGAAACCTTACCCGAACAAACTGAAACCATTAATCGACACCAAAATATCAGGCAAGCAATTAAGCGACTCGATAATTTATTGAATACCATATTGGTTAATAAACGCTTTAACCCACACAGTGAAGTGCAATTAATCATCGAAACTTGGCAAGTCTATGACTTAGTTGATGCAATCCTCTCAAGATACAATCTAAATTTACCCGATGACATAGACTCTGGCAATTGCTTAATGTCGATAAGCATTGATAATCTTAACAGCAAAATCATCAAAATAAACTGCTCTAATTACGATGAAATAGGACAAGGGGACTTTAGTTTATTACAAGTGGCTTTAAATAATTTAATTGAAAATGCTTATAAATACAGTCCACCACAAACCGAGATTACTTTTGATATTGAAACTATAGACAAATCAACTTTACGCTTTAATGTTAGTAATATTACTGATAATTTTTCTATCCTCGATAAACAAAAAATATTTAATAAATATTACCGAGGTAGCGAAAAAAACAATGTGGCTGGGGCCGGACTAGGACTTTATTTAACTCGCAATATTGCCCAACAACACCGAGGCTCTATTGATATAGAGTTTAAAAAAAACGTAATAAGTTTTATCTTAGATATTCCCCTAACCGCCTTTTAATTAGTTCAAGGTATGCTACAAAACTCATGATTCAATTTTAAATAGTATTTCTAACACCCATTTTTTTGATTACAACCATATATGATAAATTTTAGCATTGAACTGTTTTCTGACCTTAATTAAGTAATAAACTCTTATGCCTATAACAATTAATCCAACATCACAACCTATTACAATTACGCTTGTTGAAGACAGTGAAAATTTACGACTTGAGTTAATGCATCAACTAACTCATCTTGGTTATGTTGTAAAAGGCGTAGAAAATGCGAAGGAACTAGACAAATTAAGAAAAAACTGGTTAAGTAACATCTATATTTTAGACGTAAATTTACCTGGTGAAGATGGCTTTTCAATTGCCAATAGACTTGCTAAGAACAAAGAAATAGGTATTATAATGCTAACAGCGCGTACCGATATTTTAGATAAAATTTATGGCTTAGAACATGGTGCAGATATCTATTTAACAAAACCTATTGATTGGCGAGAGTTAAACGCCTGCATTAAAAGCATACATCGTCGATTAACTCCACTTTTGACAACACCTTTATGGCTGTTAGACATTAAAAGCCAGGTGCTAATGTCACCAAACAATCAAGTCTTAAACCTCACAAAACTCGATACTAAAATTTTAACGACGTTGCTTAAGCAGCCCGAGGAAGTTGTTACTCGAGAGACTCTTGCTGAAATTCTTGAGTTTAAGACTTTAGAAAAATCAGAATATCGTCTAAATACTATCGTTTTTAGATTACGCCAAAAACTCACTGATTTTGATAAAGACTTTACTATACATACTTATCGCGGTACCGGCTATGCTTTGTTGGGCCCCAAAATCACCATTAAAGAACGCACCTAATAATAAAATACCCCATAAGTTTATTGCCCCCGTATTCAATTCCAATATCTATCTAAAAATAGTTAGTTTCAACGTTCAACATAAAAAATCTTGGAAGGAAATAAACCCAACACTATGGGATAATGCTTAATTGTTTTTATCCACCATTATGATGCGATTACAGATTAAATACCTATTGACACGAACTGCTTGGTTAAAAGCCCATCTTTATTTGGCATTGAGTGCAGGCTTTTTCTTAGCCGTAATTGGATTATCAGGCAGTGTAAGTATTTACAAAGCAGATATCGACTCTTTGCTAAATCCCGAATTAATCATCAGAAATCCACAAGGACAATATCAAACACTCGACAAAATATTCGCCTCAATAAAATTGGCACACCCCACCAAAACAGGATCTTGGACGCTAGAAATGCCATCATCAGCAAATGGTATGATTACTGCATGGTTTGAAAAACCTTCAGAAACTTTTTTTGAATTTTATGCTCCTTTAATGGTATCAGTAAATCCTTACACCGCAGAGGTTATAACTAGTCGTTTCTGGGGGAATACTTTCACTACTTGGTTATTAAACATACACACTCAACTTAACTTGGACAGTTATGGCTGGTATTTTGTAGGCATGCTAGGCATTTTTTTAAATATTTCTTGTTTAACAGGCCTCTACTTATGGTGGCCCGGATTTAAACAAATAAAAGACGCTTTAAGATTTAGACCTCATAAAGGCATGATGTTACTGGTTTTTGATTTACATCGATGGCTAGGGCTATTTAGCGTATTTACTTTATTAATTTTAGCTAACACAGGTTTTTTATTGAGTTACCCAGGTATTCTTGATTCATTTACCGGCTCATCTGGCATGGAACACGGACAAACAGACCGTACTATTAGTAGCACAGCAATACCCAATAACCATCCAACAGGTTTATCTGCTGCCACATTTGTTGCTCAAGGACCATTCCCTAAAGCCGAACTAAGAAGAGTCACGACGCCAACAGCTGATACTGGTGTATATCGCATTAATTTAAAACAAAAAAATGAAGTTAATCGACGCCACCCATACACTACTGTTTGGGTTGACCGCTGGAGCGGACAAATCAAAGAAATACGGAATCCTAATCAATTTACAAAAGGTGAAACATTTGCGAGTTGGATTTGGCCTTTACATACGGGTGAAGCTTTGGGTGCAACAGGAAGATTACTGTGGTTCTTTAGTGGAATTAGCCTTTTTATCTTATATATTAGCGGACTTGTAACGTGGCTATTTAAGAATGGGATAATAAAAGATAGGCCTATTGATTATGAAAAAATTAAAGAATTAGTCTATCAAATAAAAAAAGAAGGGATAAATTCTGCAGTATCACTTTATATAATCATAGAGAAGTATATTAAAAAAACCACGCCCTATATAATCAAAGGTTATAAACAAGCGTTAAACTCTGTATTGAAATATTTTAAAAAATGATTTCTACCGAATACTAAGACTTAAATTAATATAAGGCAGAAATCATAATTTAATTTAAGTATAAAATTTCAGGGGAATAAATCCCCTGAATGAAACATGTATTCATTTAAGTGAAATGACTTCAGTACGACCAGCCATCTCAATATTCAACTTATCTTCTTTCATTAACCAACCAATTCCTCGCTGAACATCAACTTTATTTAAATCGGTGTCAGCAATTATCTTAGTAGCACTTGCAGGCCCATTAGCGTCTAAATATTGCCAAACAATACCAGCAGCATCACCAATTAATTTAAGCATTTTAAGTCACCTCTATAATGATTAATTGAACAACTACATTTTATAACCACAAATACTACAATAAGATTGTTATATGCCTTTAACTTGTAAATCAGGTAAAACGATATTAAGCTCTAAAGTTTCTTGATCATCATCTTGCTCAAAACTAACTGAAATAGCATCTTGACTTACGTTCACATATTTTTGTATTACCGCTAACAATTCTTTTTGCAATTGCGGAAGATACGAAGGCTGATTTTTTGAGGTTCTTTCATGTGCAACCAAAATTTGCAATCTCTCTTTTGCAAGAGATGCCGTACTCACCTTAGAAATTTTAAAATAATCCAATAAACTCATTATTTACCCCCAAAAAGATTCCTAAAAAATCCTTTTTTATCGTCAATAAAGCGGTGAGGTCTTTCTTCTCCTAAGTAACGAGCCACAATATCCGCATAAGCTTGTCCAGCGTCACTCTTTTCATCAAGAATGACCGGAGTACCAGAATTTGAAGCATTAAGTACGGATTTTGACTCAGGAATAACGCCCAATAGATGCAAAGACAAAATATCTTGTACATCATCAACACTTAGCATTTCACCTAATTTAACTCGCTCTGGCGAATAACGTGTTAACAATAAAAATTCGTTAATAGGCTCTTCGTTTTGTTCTGCCCTACGAGATTTGCTAGATAGAATACCCAACATACGGTCAGAATCTCTAACAGATGAAACTTCAGGATTAGTAACAACAAACGCATCATCAGCAAAATACATTGCTAAATGCGCACCTTTCTCAATCCCGGCGGGGGAATCACATACAATATATTTGAAATCTTTCTTCAATTCATCAAGAACCCTACCCACACCTTCCTGACTTAACGCATCTTTATCACGCGTTTGTGAAGCAGGTAAAATATACAATAAATTACAATTTTTATCCCGAATCAGTGCCTGATTAAGGGTTGCTTCTTCATTGATAACATTGACAAAATCATAAACAACTCTACGTTCACAACCCATGATTAAATCTAGATTACGCAAACCTACATCAAAATCAATTACAGCTGTTTTATGACCTCTTTTTGCCAGTCCCATGGCAATAGCAGCACTTGTAGTTGTTTTACCAACACCGCCTTTACCAGATGTTACGACTATTACTCTTGCCACAAAATTTTCCTCTACGTTAATGGTGTAACACAATATCTTTAATAATTAATGACTTGTCTTTCAAATAAATCTGCACCGGTTTATTTCTCACTGAAGCACCCAAATCTTCGCTGACTTTATAATTACCCGCAATCGAAATCAATTCAGCCTGCAGATCAAAACAAAATATTCTAGCGTCAATATCTCCTAAAACACCCGCTAATGCCCTACCTCTTAAAGTACTATAAACATGTATGTTACCCTCAGCAATAATTTCAGCACCTGCACTAACTTGCGCCATAATAACTATATCACCTGCTGCGTATATACGTTGACCTGATCTAATAGGATGAGTTATTAAAGTAGTTGGAACGGTAACTTTTATTTCTTGTGGCTTATCAGACTCAATAGTAGGAGGCGTTTCGACCTGAAATTTTGTTAACCTTTGACTTTCAACTATCGATTCTCGTCCTTGCGCAGCATAAACAGGAACCCCTAAGTCTAATGACTGCTTATTTTGGAGTACGTTACCCGCTCTTACTCCAACCAATATTAATCCGGCCTTTCGAATTAAATCAACTAGAGCAATAATATCGACTATAAAACCTTGTTTATTAATTTCTTGCAAATCTAAGACTAAAGGTGAGTTTTTAAAAAACTCGGGGGCTTGTTTAATTTTTTGAGCTAATAATTGCTCAAGTAAACCCATATCATCAGAAGCCAACATTAAAACTGGCACTGAAAATGTGCTAGTTTTAAATTCAAGCGCATTAATTAAATTTGATTTTTTTTTTGAGTCCTGGGACATTGGGGCTATCTATTAAGTCGTTAAATAAGTAAATCTTAATTGTAAAATTGAATTATTAATACTATAAACGGTGTTTATAACTTGTATTTTATAAAAACTAATACTCATCAAAATTTTAGATATTAATACCATTATTAACACCTATTTGTAAAGCTGAAGACTTTATTCTTACCAACAAAAAAGGGCCACATCTCTTAAGATGTGGCCCTTTTTATTTCATAAAAGGTAAATAATATTACCTGACATGAAGTATAAAAATTAACGTTTAGAGTATTGTGGACGTTTTCTAGCTTTATGTAAGCCAATTTTTTTACGTTCAACAACACGAGAGTCACGAGTAACAAATCCCGCTTTTCTTAAGGCTGGTCTTAAAGCCTCATCATACACCATCAGGGCTCGAGTTAAGCCATGACGAATAGCACCAGCCTGACCTGATGGACCACCACCTTTAACGATGACATTAATATCAAATTTGCCAACCATTTCCACACACTCTAAAGGTTGACGAGATACCATTTGATCAGTTTTACGACCAAAATAATCTTCTAATGTTTTTTTGTTAACTGTGATTTTTCCAGTCCCTGAAGTAGCGTAAACACGTGCAATTGCACTTTTACGACGACCTGTTCCGTAATACTGAGCTGCTACCATTGTCTACTCACTTATAATTCTAAAACTTTTGGCTGTTGAGCCTGATGATCATGTTCAGATCCTGCATATACTTTCAATTTCTTGAACATCGCACGACCCAATGGATTGTTCGGTAACATACCTTTAACAGCTGTAGTAAGAATACGATCTGGGAACGTTTGTCTTAACTTGCCTAAGCTAACTGTTTTTAAGTTACCAATGTAACCAGTATGATGTTGATACAACTTATTCTTTTCTTTATTGCCAGTAACGCCAATTTTATCTACGTTCACTACAATAATGTAATCACCGGTATCAACGTGCGGTGTATATTCTGGTTTATGCTTACCGCGAAGACGTAATGCAATCTCAGAAGCAAGGCGGCCCAGCGTCTTCCCATCTGCATCAACTACATACCAATCGCGCTTAACTTCTGCTGCTTTTGCACTAAATGTTTTCATCGTTACTTAGTCTTTCTCTAAAGGCTCAATAAAAGAGCGAGAATTTTACTAAACATTGCTTTATCTTTCAATGTTTATTTATTTTCAGGTATAAATTTTATTATGCTCCTACAGAACATAAGCTCGTTAATTAACAAGCGCACACCCACCAAACAGGAAATTTTACAGGAAGAACACTTATTAAATCAAGAGTTAATTGCAATTATTTAAAAATTATAATTTTATATTTAAAGAATGTAATTTTCGATATAAATGAGTCCTTTCCATACCAACCGCCGCGGACAATTTTGCCACGCTGCCACCTGTCCGTTCAAAATGATATTCCAGATACGCTTTTTCGAAATGATCGCGTGCGTCCTTCAATTGCAGATTAAAAAATTCAGGCACTGCCGCAACTAAAGCCACATCAACTACAACTGAACCTAAAGCCGACCTCACTTCCTCCAACTCTATTTCTTCACCCACACCTAAAATCATTAACCGCTGAACCAAGTTTTTTAACTCTCTAACATTTCCACGCCAACTGTAGTTACGTAAAAAATTTTGTGTAGCCATCGAAAATTTACGGAATGCCAACTTATCTTGAGTAACAAAATAATCGACATAAAAGCTCAATAAGCCAGGCACATCTTCACTATGCTCACGCAACGGCGGAATATTAAAAGCCACCTCGTTCAACATGTAATACAAGTCCTGTCTAAAACGACCAGAACGAATCTCTTCATCCATAGACACTCTTGTGGAAGTAATAACTCTTACATCAACTCTTACAGCCTCACTTCCACCTACACGCAAAAAAGAACTAGACTCCAAAGCACTTAATAAACGCAACTGCGTTTCTGCATCCATACCACCTATTTCACTAAGAAACAATGTGCCTTTATTGGCTCTTTCCAACAACCCCGGATACACCTTACCCAGAGATTCTTTTCCAAAAAACTCTACTGCTGAGTTTTCCGGCGAAATACTTCCTACTGCAACATCAATGAAAGGCCCTTTACGTTGCGGACTATTGCTATGTAAATATCGCGCATATAATTCTTTACCTACACCTGCTTCACCACAAAACAAAACCCGCGTATCGTGTTGTGCTAAACGTTTTAACTGATCTTTGATTCTCGCTACGGCCGCACTTTTACCTACTGGCTCCATATCAGAAACCAACTGCTTTTTAAGTCCAGCATTTTCAATTTGCAGATGACCCGCCTCTATAGCTCGCTCAACTATTAGCAGCAGTTTTGCCAATGACAACGGCTTTTCCAAAAAATCATAAGCACCCAATCGTGTTGCCTCAACAGCGAGCTCAACAGATCCATGTCCTGACATCATAACTACAGGACAAAGTAACTCATCTTCTAATACCCATTCTTTCAATAATGAGACACCATCAGTATCAGGCATCCAAATATCAAGTAAAATTAAATTAGGCCGATGAGAAATCTTTAATTGCCGCGCTTCAAGACCATTTTTTGCCATAGCCACTTGATATCCTTCGTCCTCAAGTATCTCACAGACCAATCGACGAATATCTGGCTCATCATCTACTACTAATATTCGAGGGGCATTTATATTCATAATATTTCGTGACAGTTAAGAGTTACACGCAGGAAGCTGAATAATAAAACCCGCTCCCACCTTACGACCAGTATCGACCCATATTGCGCCGCCATGATCTTCTATTATCTTCTTTACTATTGCTAGACCTAATCCTGTTCCTTTAGACTTTGTTGTCACATAAGGCTCAAAAATTTTTTCAAGCTGATCATCTTTAATACCCGTGCCGTTATCATAGAGAGCTATTTCAAGAAAATCCGCATTATTTTTAAGTATTCTATGTACATTAATTTCAATCAACCCTTCTATGCCGACTGCCTCTAATGCATTTTTTATTAAATTATGCAAAACCTGCCTTATACTAACCGGATCACCATTAATTAACTGCAAACCAGACTGATAATGCGCTCTAAACTTAACACCGGCCTTTAAGGCATATAAAGCTAATACTTCTTGAATTAAGAGATTTAAATCAATCGCCACAGTTTGTTTTTTTGAAGGCTTAGCATATTCCGAAAAATCGTCAACCATCTCCTTCATCGCTTCTACTTGTTGCACAATTGTGCGTGTTGATCGTTGCAAAATTGCCGCATCAGTACTATCTAACTTTTCCGCCAACTTAAGCTGTAATCTCTCTGCTGAAAGCTGAATGGGAGTTAAAGGGTTTTTAATTTCATGCGCCAATCTCCGAGCAACCTCCCCCCAAGCCGCATTTTTTTGTGCTTGAATCAAATCAGTAACATCATCAAAAACAACAACCGAACCAACCCTAAAACCCTCTTGAGAAAATAAAGGTGTCCCTCTACAAAGTAATTCTTGCCTGCCATTAGGTCCCAAAAACGCTATTCGCTGTTGCCAAATATCATCTGCATTTTCTAATAAATACTGTATAGATTTAAGTGGCTCAGTAAGCTCAACATAACTCTCAACTAACTCTAACAGAGTCCGCCCAACAAATTGATTAACATGTACCTTAAAAATCCGATAAGCCGCTTGATTAGCCGTACGAATTTTATAATCCTCGTCAAAACTGATCACACCCGCCGTTAAGTTACCCAAGATAGTTTCTAAGTAAGCCCGTTGATTCTCGACCTCAAAACCTACTTTACGAGTCTCATCTCGCGCTTGCGCAATTCTGTGGGTCATTTCATTAAAAGACTCCACCAAGAAACCTAAGTCGTCTTGAGCCAAGACCGGTAATTGCTGATCATACTGACCAGATGCAACTGCTTTGGTACCCTTAACCAACTCTTTTACAGGTGCAGTAATATTACGAATACTTATAAAAGCCACCCAAATCGCAGCCAATAAACTCATTAATAAAACCAAAGATAGAGCTAAGGTAAAACTCATTCTCAAGGAGTTCCTCAGGTAACTCATCTCTTGATAACGTGCAGAAGCAAATTCAACCGAATCAGCCAAGTCAGCAATCCTAACGGGTACGGGATATAAAGCTTGTAAATATTTTGATTCAATAGATTTAACAGTAACAATTACTCGCACCATTAATTCATGTTCACGTTGCGGTACTAAGGCCACAAAAAAACCATTCTGTCGCAACTGCAACCAAACATGTTCATCTGGCAAACTGGGTAAAATATCCCCCGGATTTACACTGCTAGAAGCTATTATATGAGCTTGCTTAGAAAACAATGTGATCTCTGTCGCCCCAGACAATTCTCGTAAATTTTCAATTTCTAAGGTAACGGCATTTTCTGACACATCCTCTAATTTATCAGTCAAATGTTCTGTTTGACGCAACTGCCAACGCATCCGCTGATCCAAAGAAGCTTGACTTAATTCTAAGGCATCCTCCATAGCCCGATCTATTTCGACGTTAAACCAACTATCAATTCCTTGATGCAAAAACTGCATAGAAAAATAAAAAACAATAACAGCAGGTGCTAATGCCAACACCACAAATAATGACACCATACGCGCAGTTAATCTTGAACCTGCCTCACGTCTTTTAGTGTGTTGCACTAATGCATAGATATTAGCCCCTACTAAAATTAACAACACCACTGAACCCAAGGTGTTAAATAATAGCAACCAAGAATACATCGCACTTAATTCTGAAGACTCCTGCATTGCAGAACTCATCAATTGCAATGATAACAAAATCAAACTAAATAGAATCAGTACCGATAAATTTACCGGTGGTTTTATTTTTTCAGTGGCCATTCGGTCCAATCACTTGATAAATACCATTGCGGATCAATGTATGCAAAAGGTCGCAGCGGCAAAGGAAGAGCATCACGCTCAAAGGCTAATTTAACTAAACACGTATATTGGTGTTCGGAATCAAGTTCTGATTTTTTAATTATAGGTAAATTTGTCACTTCGGACATTAACTCTAAAGCCGAGGCTAAGCTAGAAAAATTATGATCCACGCCCTCATCTTCATTTTTAAGGCGATACATGTTTAATAAAGCATGATACTGAAGCCTATAGTGTTTACCAACTACAACCCAAGACTTAGCTCCAAAAAAACCATTAACTTGTTGTAATTTAACTTCAAAATGCCAATATAAAGGCACACCATTTTGCAGCGCAGTCTTTGCTTTTTCGCTTAAATGGTAATTAATCTGAGCTGATAAAACGTAGTCATCATTTTGAAGAACAACCTCAGCGTGACTAACTTCTGCAGAAAAATCATCACCATATGCAATAATAGGCAAAAAATTTAAAACAATACAACAAACAAAATAGTTATAACTTCTTAATAAGTGCATAGTAAAAGCCATCCATCTGCAACTCACCCGTTAAAATTTGTCGACCTCTTTGCCCTGGGATACCCCATGACGCATCAATAACAATCTCAACCGCATCAGCATGAGTCGCTAAGAAAGCGTCTACTTGCTGGGCGTTTTCTTGCTTTAAAATAGAACACGTCGCGTATAGCAACTGCCCTCCTGATGCCAACAAGGGCCATATTGCCTCTAAAATAGATTGTTGCAATAGCTGCAAGGCAATTATATCACCAGGCTTACGCAAGATTTTAATATCGGGATGCCGTCTAATCACCCCTATAGCCGAACAGGGCGCGTCTAATAAGATTCGCTCAAATAGTTGCCCATCCCACCAATCAGCTGGCTGAGTTGCATCGCCCACCAATAATTGCGCAGACAAATTTAATCGCTCTAAGTTTTCCTGCACCCGCGACAATCGCCCTGCATCAATATCGACAGCAACTAACTTTTTTAAATGCGGTTGTCGCTCTAAAATATGCACCGCTTTACCGCCGGGTGCCGCACACACATCCAACACCCTTTGACCCACCTGCACGTCTAATAAGCTCGCGGCTAATTGTGCCGCTGTATCTTGAACTGACACCTGCCCTTGATGAAATCCGGGCAGTAACTCTACAGGCACGGGCTTACTTAAAACCAGACTGGAATCACAAAAGCTGACCGGCGTTGCGGCTAATTCTTGATCTGTTAAAGCTTGTAAATATGCATCTCGACTGATGACAGCCCGATTTACTCTCAATACCATCGGCGGTTGCTGATTGTTTTCTTTGAAGATTGTTAATGCTTGATCAGGCCAATCTTGTTCTATCCTATTAAGCAACCATTTAGGGTGACTAGCATTTGCCATCGGATTATTATCAGCCTTCTGCTCTAAGTCTACCTGTTGCCTTAAATAGCCTCTTAATAAAGCATTAATAAGCGCTTTAGCCCAAGGCTTTTTTTGAGTGGCCAACACGGTTTCAGAAACAGCCGCATGGGGCTTTACACGCATATATTTAAGTTGATACAAGCCCACTAAAGCTAGGGCTTTAATTTCGGTATCTTTGAGCGGCTTATCTAAAAGCTCATTAAGTATAAAATCTAAGCGATAGAAATAACGACATACCCCGTAACATAAGGCTTGTATAAAGGCTTTATCTTTTGATGTTTCAACTGCCAACAACGCATGATCTAAGGCCGCTGTTAAAGACTGTCCGTCCTGCAGAATATCCGCGATAACTCTAGCGGCAATTAATCGAGTATTCAACCTAGTTTTACACCATCGACTGAATGCGCATTTAGAAATGCATGGACTGGAATACGCTTTCCGCCGGGTAACTGCACCTCATGCAATCTAAGTATCCCTTGGCCTGTAGCCACATCAATATGCTTATTAATCTGACTAACGGTACCCGGCTCTAAACCTAAATCACCTGCTATAGCCTCTGCCTGCCAAATCCGCAACACATTGCCTTGATAAAGGGTTTGAGCAACGGGCCACGCATTTAAACCACGCACTTTAAGCGCCAATTGATGAGCCGATTGTTGCCAATCTAATTCTGCTTCCGCTTTAGTTAATTTTTCTGCATAAGTCACTATACTTTCATCTTGAGGTTCACCAATAACCGAGCCTATTTGCATTTCATTTAAGACTTTAAGCAATCCTAGTGCACCCAATTCTGCCAACTTATCATGCAACTCACTCGCTGTGTCCGTCAAGCCAATCTCATACTCTTCTTTATGCAGCATGTCGCCTGCATCCAGTTTACGCACAATTTTCATGATCGTGACGCCGGTTTTGTCATCACCCGCCATCAAAGAGCGCTGAATCGGCGCCGCACCCCGCCAACGCGGCAATAAAGAGCCATGCACATTAATACATCCCAATCTAGGCGTATTCAATGCGTCATCAGTCAGGATCATACCGTAAGCAACCACTACCATTAAATCCGCATCATAAGATTTTAACAACGCTAAATCTTCGGCAGACTTTAAGGTAAGCGGCTGAATAACGGGCAGACCATACTTAAGCGCTAAGGTCTTAACAGAACTAAACTGCTCATGACGACCCCGACCTGCAGGACGATCAGGTTGCGTATACACCGCGCACACTTCGTACTTAGCATCCAACAAAGCTTGTAAACTAGGCACAGCAAAATCCGGTGTTCCTGCAAAAATAATCTTCATGCTCAATTCTTTTCCATTTTGTGAATTTTTTCTAACTTCTTTTTAATACGCTGTCTCTTTAGTGACGAAATATGATCGACAAATAATTTACCGTCTAAATGATCCATTTCATGCTGTACACAGACCGCTAACAATTCGGTAGCTTCAAATTCAAAACTTTTGCCTTCTCGGTTAAGCGCTCTGACTCTAATATGCTCAGCTCGCGTGACTTTTTCAAAAAAACCTGGCACGGAAAGACAACCTTCTTCAGATTCTTTAACACCATCTTTCTCAACAATTTCTGGATTAATCAAAAATAATGGTGCGTCTTTTTCTTCACTAACATCAATAACCACGATTCTTTTATGGAAATCAACCTGCGTAGCCGCTAAACCCACGCCACGCGACTCATACATAGTTTCTAGCATGTCATCTAATAGCTTTCTGATCTTCTCATCAACCTCTTTAACAACGATTGCTTTTTTGCGTAAACGCTCATCTGGAAACTCCAGAATAGTTAAAATACCCAATATCCACTCCATCAAAAATAATTCAATACTGGAATTCTATATTATTTCATATACACTTTGAATGCACTAAGACTAATTAGCCCTTATTCCGTTATCATTAACCCATACCCCCCCTGATAACCGGCACGCCAACCTGAATCCACAAGGCCAAATTACCCTGAATACTTTCTCTTCATCATCTGACAATAACCTAAAATATTGGCTGGCACTTTTACGCACGCCAGGCATTGGTTGTAGAACTTTTCTAAAATTAATTGAACTCACTACGCCTGCACAAATATTCGCTGACTCAAATTCAGCGCTGTCTGCGTTAGGTTTAAAAAGTGATTTAATCCATAGCATAAAAAATCCAGACTGGTCTGTTATTGACCACGATTTAGAATGGGTTCTGCAAGAAAATAATTATGCTCTCACTTTTGATGACGATCACTACCCCTCGCAGTTAAAAGAAATTGCGGACCCACCACCACTTTTGTTTGTACGTGGTAACCCGCTGCTCCTAGCTCAACGACAACTGGCGATTGTAGGCAGTCGAAACCCTTCATCATCAGGCATCAATACCGCCTTTGAATTTGCGAAAACGTTAAGTAATCATGGCTTTGTTATCACCAGTGGCCTTGCCTTAGGCATAGACGCTGCCAGCCATCAAGGCGCATTAGCGGCTGGAAACTTTACTATTGCCGTCGCAGGTACTGGATTAGATCGCATTTACCCCGCTCGACACAAAGACTTGGCGACTGAAATTGTTAAAACTGGGGCTATTATTTCAGAATTCCCGCCAGGAACCACCGCTAAAGCGAATCATTTTCCGAGAAGAAATCGTATCATCAGCGGCTTGTGTCAAGGCTTATTAGTCGTTGAAGCCGCCAAAGAAAGTGGTTCTTTAATTACCGCCAGAATGGCCTTGGAACAAAACAGAGAAGTGTTTGCAATTCCTGGTTCCATAAATAATCCATTAGCAAGGGGATGTAATGCTTTAATTCGGCAAGGAGCCAAATTGGTCGAAACCACTCAAGATATCTTAGAAGAATTACATCAATATTATCAAGAAGATGCAACAAACCTTGCAAATCACATTGAATCAACGCTTGACCTAGAGCAACAAACATTATTGAATCATGTGCAATTTAGCCCAACTTCTATAGATAATTTAGTGCAGGTAACAGGTAATTCTGCGGAAATCATTTCATCTATGTTACTAATTCTTGAGCTACAAGGTTATTTAGAAGCTACAACGGGTGGTTGCTATATGAGAATAAAATAATCATACTCATTACTATGAAAGAAAATATTTTTGATGTCTTATTGTATTTGTTTGAAAATTACATGGAAGGTGAAGCACAATTACCACCAGATAGTGATGTCATTCATACTGAATTAGTTGAAGCTGGATTTGAGTCATACCAAGTAAATAAAGCACTCGATTGGATAGACTCTTTAACACTAGAAACAAATATTAAAGAGACAACATCATCAACATTTCGTATTTTTTGTTCAGAAGAAATAAATAAACTTGATATCGAATGTCGAAATTTAATTATATTTCTTGAACAACACGATGTTTTGACTACTTATAACAGAGAAATCGTGATTGACAGAGTCATGGCATTGGAAGAAAACATATCAATGGAAAAATTAAAATGGATCATTCTAATGGTTTTACTGAGTCAACCTGCCAAGGAAATTGCCTTTTCTAGAATGGAAGATATTGTCTATGACCTTATGCCCACTTATTTAAATTAACACCTAATATTTACATACCGAAATGAGTAAAAACCTTGTCATTGTTGAATCTCCTGCAAAAGCAAAAACCATAGAGAAATATCTAGGTAAAGACTTTCATGTTTTAGCTTCTTATGGCCACGTCCGAGATTTAATTCCTAAGGAAGGCGCAGTGGATCCTAACAATGATTTTGCCATGAAATACGAAATCATTGATCGTAACCAACGGCATGTTCAAGCCATAAGTAAAGCGCTTAAAACAGCAGACACATTGTATCTCGCAACCGATCCTGACAGAGAAGGTGAAGCCATTTCTTGGCATCTACTTGAACTACTAAAAGATAAAAAGTTAATAAAAGACAAAGCTGTGCATAGAGTTGTTTTTCATGAAATCACAAAAAAAGCAGTAACAGAAGCAATTGCTAACCCAGAAAAACTTGCCATTAATTTAATTAACGCCCAGCAAGCCCGCAGGGCTTTAGACTATCTTGTAGGATTTAACCTTTCCCCACTACTCTGGAAAAAAATTCGCCGAGGCTTATCGGCTGGCCGTGTTCAAAGCCCGGCTTTACGAATGATTGTTGAAAGAGAATTAGAAATTGAAGCCTTTCAAAGTCGAGAGTATTGGACTATTGATGCCGCTTTAACTGCACATGAGCAGAATTTTAAAGCCAAATTAACCCAATTTAATAATGAAAAAATCAGTCAATTTAGTATTACTGATGCAGAACTAGCTGAAAAAACTAAGAATGTCTTAATTGAAGCAGCAGATGGTCAACTGCTGGTTAGCAAATTAGAAAAAAAACAACAAAAACGTAACCCAGCCCCCCCTTTCATTACCTCTACATTACAACAAGAAGCCGCTCGTAAATTAGGCTTCACTACTAAACGTACCATGATTGTAGCCCAACAACTTTATGAGGGCATTGATATTGGAGGAGAAACCCAAGGTTTAATTACCTACATGCGTACCGATTCAGTTAACTTATCGGTGGAAGCTGTCGAAGAAATTCGTCAATTAATTTCAGAAAAATTTGGCCCAGAAAATGTACCTAAAGAGCCTAGACTCTTTAAGACTAAATCAAAGAATGCGCAAGAAGCACATGAGGCTATACGCCCCACGTCTCCTCGACATTTACCTAACCAAATAAAGGATTATCTCAGTATTGAACAATACAAATTGTATGACCTTATATGGAAACGTACAATTGCTTGTCAAATGATACATGCCACTCTCAACATGGTCGCAATAGATTTAAGTTGTGGCAATGGTAAACATGTTTTTAGGGCTACGGGTTCTACCATTGCAGCTCCAGGCTTTATGTCTGTCTATTTGGAAGGTAAAGATGATAGTAAAGAAGGTGATGATAAAGAAAGCTTTTTACCACCTTTAGAAGAAGGTAGACCTGTACCGCTCAATGAAATTATTATCGACCAACACTTCACCGAACCCCCACCTCGCTATGGTGAAGCAAGTTTAGTAAAATCACTAGAAGAACACGGAATTGGTCGTCCCTCAACGTATGCCTCCATTATTTCGACACTCCAAAACCGCGAATACGTCACCTTAGACAACAAACGTTTCTACCCTACTGACGTAGGTAGAATTGTCAATAAGTTTTTAACAGAACATTTTACCAAATATGTCGATTATGACTTTACGGCCAACTTGGAAGATGAACTTGATGCTGTCTCACGAGGTGAAAAGGATTGGATTCCTTTAATGCATGCATTTTGGAAACCTTTTAACGACACAATCCATGATAAAGAAGCAACTGTTCAACGTAAAGATGTTACTCAAGAAGCAATAGATGAAAAATGTCCAGATTGCAATAGCCCTTTATCGATTCGGTTAGGTAGAAACGGCAGATTTATTGGGTGTACTAATTACCCTGACTGCTCTTACACTAGAAATCTTAATGAAGATGGTGCAAGTAGTGATGAGCCTGAAGTAATAGAAGGTCGTTCATGCCCTGCATGCGAATCACCACTTATCTTTAAAACCGGTAAATACGGCAAGTTTATAGGCTGTAGTGCTTACCCTAAATGCAAGCATATTGAACCACTTGAAAAACCTATGGACACCGACGTTGAATGTCCGCAATGCAAAAAAGGCTCTATTCTTAAACGCAAGTCACGCAACGGTAAAATATTTTATTCATGTTCTGGTTACCCTAAATGTGATTATGCTTTATGGAATAACCCGATAAAAGAAAGCTGTCCACAATGCGCATGGCCGATTTTAACTGTAAAAGAAACGAAAAGACGTGGTGTTGAAAAAGTATGTCCGCAAAAAGATTGCAGTTACGCTACACCTTATGAAGGTGATCCTGCTGATGTCAATGGCCCCATTGAAAATCCTGCATCACCAGTGACATGAGCCATAACCTAACACCTTTTTCTGAACTAAGCCCTGATATTGTTTTATCTGCACTCGAAGGTGTTGGCTATGCTTGTGATGGACATTTACTTGCCCTAAACAGCTACGAAAATCGGGTTTACCAAATAGGGCTAGAGCAATCTGCTCCTATTGTTACAAAATTTTATCGCCCAAACCGCTGGTCAGATGCAGCCATTATAGAAGAACATCACTTTATTCAGGAATTAGCGGATAACGAAATTCCTGTAGTACCTGCTTTACAATTTACCAACCATCAAACATTACTGGAAAGCAACGGCTTTCGCTTTTCTGTGTTCCCAAAACAAGGTGGACGCGTTCCAGAAATAGATAATGCTGAAAAACTTGCCTGGATGGGACGTTTTATCGGTCGTATTCATGCTATCGGCGCCTTAAAACCGTTTAAACAAAGACCTACACTCAATGTCGCTACCTTTGGTGAAGAGCCTAGTCATTTCCTCTTAAATAGTGCCTTTTTACCCAGCGATTTGCATCACACCTACAGTGGCGTTATAAAACATGCTCTGAATTGCGTTAAACACTGTTTTGAAAGGGCTGGACACTTTCATCATATAAGATTACATGGGGATTGTTATCCTGGTAACATTTTATGGACAGATTTTGGACCGCATTTTGTTGATTTTGACGACAGTAGAATGGGACCCGCTATTCAAGATATGTGGATGTTACTATCAGGCAATCGTGCTGAAATGACTCAGCAGTTAGAGTATTTATTAAATGGTTACAAAACCTTTTTTGATTTTAACCCTAATGAACTTAATCTTCTAGAAGCTTTAAGGACATTACGCCTCATTCATTATTCGGCTTGGATAGCTAAACGTTGGGACGATCCCGCATTTCCAATGGCTTTCCCTTGGTTTAATACTGCACGCTACTGGCAAGATAGAATTATTGAGCTACGCGAACAAATAGCACTGATGGAAGAAGAACCATTGTCTGTCATTTAAGCTTTCAAGAAGCCGAGCTTATTTTGATAACAGCGTTCTCATTGGATTGAATGATTTTCTATGGATATCTAAAATTCCAAACTGGGCAATTTCATCTAAGTGCTGTTGCGTACCATAACCTTTATGCTGCTTAAAACAAAAATTAGGATATTGCTTAGCAAGGTCTAGCATTATTTTGTCTCGCGCTACTTTAGCTAATATTGAAGCCGCACTAATAGATTTAATTTTACTATCACCTTTAATAATAGCTTGAGCAGGCATTGAAAGAATAGGTAAACGATTACCGTCTACTAAAACCACATCTGGCTGAAAGCCTAATCCTTCAACAGCGCGTTGCATAGCCAACATTGTGGCCTGCAATATATTGATTTGATCAATTTCTTCAACACTCGCAAGTGCAATAGACCAACAATGACTATTTGTTTTGATAATGTCAAAAAGAGTATCGCGTTTACGCTCACATAGTTTTTTTGAATCGGCTAAACCATCAATAGGTTTTTTTGGATCTAAAATTACAGCAGCTGCAACGACCGGACCTGCCAAAGGCCCGCGTCCAGCTTCATCAACACCAGCAACAAAATTGCCCGTTAAAATATCCTCTTTAACTATCTTAAAATACCTCTAGTTACATTTCGTAGAAAACTTACCAAATCCGAAACATGCTGACTTTCGCCAGCCATTTCTTCAATTTTTTCAATAGCATCCTCTAAACGCAAATTCATTTTATAAATAATTTTGTACGCATTTCTAATGAGTCGAATATCTTCAGGCGAAATGCCTTTACGCTCCATACCCACTGAATTAATTCCATGTGGACGTGTAGGCTTACCTCCCACCATAACAAAAGGCGGAATGTCTTGCGTAATAGCACTACCCATAGCTGCAAAACTATATTGACCTACTTGGGTAAACTGATGAACTAAAGTAAATCCGCCCAAAATTGCATGACTATTAAGATGAACGTGGCCCGCTAAAGATGCACCATTGGCCATAATTACATTATCACCAATGACACAATCATGAGCGACATGAGTATATGCCATGAAAAGATTATCACTACCAATTTTAGTTAAACTCTTATCTTGGACCGTACCTCGATGCATTGATGTAAACTCCCGAATAACGTTTCTATCTCCAACTTCAAGACGAGTTATTTCGGCTGCATACTTTTTATCTTGTGGGTCTTCACCGACTGAGCAAAACTGATAAATATGATTATCTTTACCAATTAAAGTCGGACCATTAATTACAACATGAGGCCCCACAATCGTTCCAGAACCAATTTTTACACCCGCACCAATAACAGAAAAAGCACCCACAGCTACATCAGTAGCTACTTCAGCATTTTTATCAATAATGGCTGTTGGATGAATTAAACTCAATCGACCACCGCTGCACATCTGATTTCAGCACTCGCCACAAACTCACCATCGACTGAAGCAACACACTCAAATGCCCAAATATTTCGTTTACTTTTAACGTATGTTGACTCTAGCATCAATTGGTCACCAGGAACGACAGGCCTCTTAAACTTAGCTTTATCGATACCTACCAAATAATAAATCATCCCAGCAAGTTCATCACCTGCCGTTTCAGACGCTAATAAACCAGTGGTTTGAGCCAAAGCCTCCAAAATCAAAACACCCGGCATAATAGGTTTTTGTGGGAAATGCCCCTGAAAAAAAGGCTCATTATAAGTGACATTTTTAACGCCGAGTAAACGTTTACCCGGCTCACACTCTATGACCTTATCAACTAACAGAAACGGATATCGATGTGGTAGAAATGCTTGAATTTGTAATATATCTAAAGTAATAGACATGTGTGTATTAGGTCAATGTAAAATATAAATAAATTAAACTTTATTAAAAAATTGCTTATTCAGGCATTGTAGCTAATTTAGTTTGAACTTGTGTTGTAATATCAAACTGATCTTTCGCATAAATAACACCATCAGTTAATAACAAATCATAACCATCATCTTTGGCAATGGTTCTTACTGCTTCAACAATTCTACGTTGTAATTTACCTAATTCTTCATTCCGACTTGCATTGAAGTCTTCACTAAACTCTTGTTGAGATCGCTTTGCATCACGTTTTTTATTTAAAATATCACTATCTAATTTTGCTTTTACTGACTCACTCATCGTAGCCGCATCTTTAGCTAGTTTTTCTTCCATGGTTTGAATTTCTTTAGCTTGAGCTGCTAATTGCTTATCTCTTGGAGAAAATTTTTCTTCCAATCTTTTTTTAGCTTTCTCGGCTTGTGGTGCTTTTTCAAGTACCGCAGGAATATTCACAAAACCAATTTTTAAATCTGCATAACTCATGTTAGTTGCAAACAAAAGGCCTAAAAATAAAGCAATTTTCTTTTTCATTGTTAAGTTTATCTCGGGTTAGTTAAATAAAAGGTTATAGCAAGCAATTTAAAACTGATTATAGAGGATAAGCCTCATAATCTAAAATATGATGTATTAGAAATTTTGTCCAAAATTAAATTGAAAGAATTGAGTTTGATCTTTTGCATGAATCAGATCTGATTCTTTAACTGGATTAGGCCCATAAGGATTGTATCGATCGAAAGTATAATTGCCTGTATTAAGGGGATACGCAGCGCTCACTGATAAAGCACCAAAAGGAGACAACCATTCACCAGACAATCCAGCAGAATACTTCATATTGTCAAAGGTCAAACTATTATTAAGTGCTCCCACATCTAAGAAGGTACCTAGGCGCACGGATTTTGTCTCGGCCATAAAAGGGACAGGAAAAAATAATTCTGCATTACCAATCATTTTAACAGAACCTCCAATAGGGTAACCATTAGAATCTCTTGGCCCCATTGTATTATTCTTAAAACCTCTAACTGAGCCCGACCCACCCATAAAATAATTCTCAAAGAAAGGCAACGAATGGGTACTACCATACCCCCCAGCATAACCAATTTCACCATTCAATTTAAAAGTGAAATCTTTAGCTAACGGAAAATAACGCTGTTGACGATAACCAATTTTATAATACTCTAAGTCACTACCAGGTATAGTTGCTAACCCTGATAATCGTTGTTGAGCTCCACTGTTTGGAAACATAGCACGATTAAAAGTATCGTGTACCCAACTTATACCTTGACTATACGTTAAAAAAGTATCACCTTGATGTTTTGTGAATTCATAAATTTGCTCTGATGAATAATATGTAGTCGATAAAGAAGTATGTTTAACATCCGTATCAAATCGCACTTGATCAAACTCATTTAAAGGTATGCCAAAGTTAATACCTGCATTCGCAACGCTGGTATTGTAATTCGCGATATTAATTTGTCCCGCATTTCTTTTAGTATAACCCAAGTTATAACCTTGACTCACCCCGTCAGTAGTAAAATAAGGATTGGAAAAACCAAACTGATAACTAGTAATGTAACTACTATTGTTAAATGCGATATTCACTCGTTTACCGGATCCAAATACATTATCTTGTGCGATATTTGCATTTAGCACGATACCCTGTACCTGAGAAAACCCAACACCGGCAGACAAATTACCTGAAGACTTTTCCACTACTGTGTAGTTAACATCAATCTGATCTGAACTACCCACAACAGGTGGTGTTTCCACATTAACACTTTCAAAGAAACCTAAGCGCTCTAAACGGGTTTTTGATCTTTCAATCTTTGAACTTGAAGCCCAACTAGCCTCCATTTGACGCATCTCGCGTCGTAAAACTTCGTCACGTGTTTTAGCATTGCCGACAAAATTAACTCGATGCACATAAACGCGCTTACCTGGATCAACAAAAAAAGACATCTCTACCGTTTTCTGACTCTCATTAATTTCAGGCACCATGTTAACGTTTGCAAATGCATAACCATCGTCACCTAAACGATCTTGAATAGCTTTAGAAGTTTCCGTCGCACTTTTTCTAGAAAAAATTTCACCTGGACCAATACCCACTAACTTGATTAATTCTGTCGACGGAACTACTAAATTGCCAGCCAACTTAACCTTTGATACAGAATAAACATCACCTTCTTTAACATTAATAGTGACATAAATATCTTTTTTATCGGGAGTGATGGCTACCTGAGTAGATTCAACAGAAAAGTTAATGTAACCTCTATCCAAATAATACGATCTTAATGTTTCTAAATCTGCGCCTAACTTTTGTTTAGAATATTGATCATTCTTGGTATAAAAAGACAATAAATTTGAGGTACTTAATTCAAATTTACCTAATAATACCTTTTCTTCAAAAGCTTGATTACCCACTATATTAATCTGCTTAATCTTAGTAACTCGACCTTCGGAAATTTTAATATTAATGCCCACTCGATTTCTTGTTAAATCAGCCACATCAATTTTAATTTTTAAACCGTACTTACCATGACTTAGATACTGGCGCGTTAACTCTTGCTCTACCTTATCTAAAATTTGACGATCAAATATCTTACCTTCAGATAAACCAATCTTATCTAGAGCCTTGGTTAAATCATCTTTACTTAAATCTTTATTTCCTTCAAATACTATTTTTGCAATGGACGGTCTTTCAATCACTTTGACTATCAGAGTCGAACCCTCTCTCTCTAAAACAACATCTTTAAAGAAACCTGTCTTAAAAAGAGCTTTAATAGAGGGCGTTACATTATCTAAAGAAAACTTTTCACCCACATTAACAGGTAAATAACTAAATACGGTACCTAAAGAAATACGTTGTAAACCTTTAACTTGAATATCTCTAACCACAAACTCTTCTTCGGCTTTAACGCCCCAAGATAACAACAACCCGAGTAATAATAAACAAGAAAAAATATTCGATTTCATTTATGAGGGAAATGAGATCCACTGGATCTAAAATAATTAAAACGACGAAATTATAGCATAACTATTTATAAGAGTCTTAGGCCCTAGCTATTGGAAAACTAAGCACATCCTCTATATGAGTATTTTGAGATAAAATCATTAATAATCTATCTAAACCAATAGCTATCCCTGCACACTCAGGCAAGCCAAATTCTAGCGCGGAAAGTAGTCGATCATCTTTGACCACTCTAGGTCGCCCGGTTAAATCTCTATACTTTATTTCTAAATCAAAACGCTGATTTTGTTCTTTAGAATCCTGCAATTCATAATAGCCATTACCTAATTCAATGCCATTAAAAAACACTTCAACACGCTCCACGGTATTTGGATTATTTTGATTAATTCGCGCTAGTGAAGATTGAATTGCTGGATAACCGTAAACCAAACAAAATCCTGATAGCCCTAACGCAGGCTGAACATAATGACTAAATATAAAATCTAACCACAAACCATGATCATGGCCACATATGGCAAGTGCTTCAGAATGATTATGGTTTAAAGCAAAAGCAGAATAGCGCTCTAATGAGAATACAAGCGAATCCAACCCTGTTTTCTCAAAAAAAACATCCTGATAACTAAACTGCTCCGTTGCACTTAAAGATAAAAAACCTACACTCAGATATTCAAGTAACTCAATAACTTCAGCTATTAAATCCGCTAAGTTATATCCCACTCTGTACCATTCCAACATAGTAAATTCAGGATTATGAAAACGACCCACTTCGCCATTTCTAAAAGCTTTACAAATCTGGTAAATAGACCCTGACCCAGCGCACAATAACCGCTTCATCGCAAACTCAGGAGAAGTCTGTAAAAAAAGCGTATCACTTTCTGAGACTAGTCCATAGCTTGTGGTAAAAAAATCTAAGTATGGATCTGTACCACAACTATGCCCCAATATCGGTGTCTCGACCTCCAATACATTCCTTGCTAAAAAGAAACCTCTAATTTTTCTGAGAATTTCTGCTCTTAAATATAAAGAATCAAGACTAGCCGTAGGTTGCCAAGCAACATGCACTATTCTTTAACGCGAGAAATATATTCGCCGGTACGGGTATCAACTTTAATTACTTCACCTTGCTGTACAAATAAAGGCACCCTCACTACGGCACCCGTATCTAAAGTTGCTGGCTTACCACCGCCACCTGACGTATCACCACGCACACCAGGATCTGTTTCCACAATGGTTAATTCAACAAAATTAGCCGGCGTAACAGACAAAGGAGCATCATTCCACAAAGTGACGGTACACATATCTTGATCTTTCAACCATTTACTTGCATCACCCACCGCTTTAGCATCACATTGATACTGCTCAAAGCTTTCAGGGGTCATAAAGTGGCGATATTCACCATCGTTATAAAGGTATTGCATTTCAACATCGACAACATCTGCGCTTTCAAGCGAATCACCCGATTTGAAAGTACGCTCTATGACGCGACCGGTTTTTAAGTTTCTAATTTTAACGCGATTAAAGGCTTGACCTTTACCGGGCTTAACAAATTCGTTTTCGATAATTGCACAAGGGTCATTATCTAACATGACTTTTAACCCTGATTTAAACTCATTGGTACTGTAAATGGCCATTTTATCCTCAAGATGACAAACAATATAAAACTTAGCCATTATAATGGAGGCTACCCGTTGATAGAAACTTTAAATAACTCTTTCATGTTAAATCCACAGAACGAAACGCAGCATTTTGCTAAAAACTGGCAACAACAACTTGCAGACGCTTTTAATTCTATAGACGAGCTATGTGATTATCTACACTTAAAAATTAAAGACTTACCCGTTTCCTTAGAGGCCACTAAACACTTTCCATTACGGGTACCGTTAAATTTCGCTGCTAGCATTAAAAAAGGTGATTTTAATGACCCCCTATTACGACAAATATTACCTGTCAATGATGAACTTAAAGTCTATCCAGGCTTTAGCAACGATCCTGTGGGTGATATTCCATCTGCAATAAAAACTGGGGTTTTACATAAATATCATGGCAGATCCTTATTTATTAACACCGGCAGTTGCGCCATTAATTGCCGTTATTGTTTTAGACGCAATTTTCCATATAGCGAACTGCAACTCAATAAACACAGTGAAAACTCTGGTATTGAATATATAGCCAAACAACCAGAAATAAATGAGGTTATTTTAAGTGGCGGCGACCCATTAACTTTAAGTGATGCGCGTTTAAAAATATTAATACAAAAATTAAGTGACATTCCTCATTTAAAACGCATCCGAGTTCATTCTCGCTTACCGATAGTTTTACCTGCCAGAATTACACAAGAATTAATCAATACGCTTAATGAATGCCATAAACAAATCATATTTATTGTGCATTGTAACCATGCAAACGAAATAAATTCACGCGTTAAAATTGCTTTAAGCCTATTAAAAAAGCAAGGATTTATTCTATTTAATCAGGCGGTATTACTCAAAGGCGTTAATGATGATTCTGATACTTTAAGCCAACTCAGCGAAAAGCTATTTGAAATAGGAGTTATCCCTTATTACTTACATTTATTAGATAAAGCAACAGGCACAGGGCATTTTGAAGTCCCCGAATCTACAGCAAGAGGCCTTATTAAAGAACTACAAAACACACTACCCGGCTATCTGGTACCTAAACTCGTTAAAGAAGTAGCTGGCGAAAAATCCAAACACTTAATCAATATAAACTAAACAGTCTTTATAAATACCCATCCAAACAAGCCTATAAAGACTAAGCCTTACTTTGATTTTGATTGCCTAGACTGATTTGTTTTAACAGGCTTCGCTAAGTAACTACTCGGATTAACTGGCACCGAATCTAGGGCTAAAATAGCCCCCAACTCTGTCATGGCTTTTTGATAAACCTTACGTTTAAAATACACAACGTCTTCAAGTGGCTCCCAATAATCAACCCATCGCCAACTATCAAACTCTGGTTTTTCGCAATGATTAAATTGCACATTAGATTCCTGCGCAACTAATCTCAACATATACCAAATTTGCTTTTGCCCGATACACAATGGAATGGAGCTTTTTCTAATAAAGCGCTCGGGTAATTGATATCGCAACCAATAACGCGTTCTACCCAACAATTCCACATGCTCTTGTTGCAAGCCCGTTTCTTCCCACAATTCTCGATACATCGCTGCTTCAGGATCTTCGTTAGCGTTAATTCCACCCTGTGGAAACTGCCACGCGTTAACTCCCATCCGTTTTGCCCAAAACACACGACCCTCGTCATTGCAAAGGATGATTCCGACATTTGGCCGGTATCCTTTAGAGTCTATCATGTTAAAACCTGTCTTTTTTCTGACCGCAAAGTTAATCTTGCCAAAGGCTTAAATTACAAAATGGATCAGGTTGTTTATAATACCTCCATTGTTCCATAAAAAAACCGATGATGCCAGAGTGCATTAGCCATTTAATTAATTCAGACAGGTTTAATGTGAGTTTAGCGATTTTTGATTTAGATAATACCCTAATTGCCGATGATAGCGATTATTTATGGGGACAGTTTTTAGTCGATCAAGGCATAGTTGATAAAACTTATTATGAGGAAGCTAATCTAAAATTTTATAAGCAATATAAAGCGGGTAATTTAGATATTTTTGAATTTTTAAGCTTCTCATTAAAACCCTTAGCTGATAATGATACTCAACAACTCTATCAATGGCGCGAGCAATTTATTCGCGACATCATTACCCCCATTTTATTAACCCCCGCTCAAGAACTCATTAACAATCATAGAGACAAAGGAGATACTTTATTAGTCATCACCGCCACTAACCGTTTTGTAACAGAACCCATCGTTAATCTATATGGGATAGATAACTTATTAGCCAGCAACCCTGAATTTATCAATGGCCAATATACTGGCAAAGTAGACGGCATCCCTTGTTTTCAAGAAGGCAAAGTTAAACTGTTAGAAAAATGGCTTAAAACCTCAACCGAAACCATGACTGACAGTTATTTTTATAGCGACTCACATAACGACCTACCCTTACTTAAACTGGTCGATCATCCTATAGCTGTTGATCCCGATGAAAAATTGAGCGACTTTGCTAAGGAAAGCAACTGGCCAATTATTAGCTTAAGACAAGGCGTATGTCCTAACGAGCATTTCCACAAATAAAAAATAGTCATACTCTTCATACAAGGATAAATTTATATTCATCAGTCATCCTTGTATGCATAATTAAACTCAACTCTTTCACAACCCTACTAATAGCAATGTTGTCATAAAATTATGCTATTGTTTAAGTAAGCAAATTTAAATCTAAAACACCTGCATTACGCTTAATCTTTTATTTTATTCCGCTTAATTAGGAGCAACGATGGGCCCGCATTACTTAAACCGTTTTTTTACTCCTCAATCCGTTGCCATCGTTGGAGCCTCAGAACGCGAAGAAAGCGTAGGTTATCGACTATTACTCAACATGCAAGAAGCCGGTTTTAGTGGCGGCCTTTATCCTGTAAATCATAAGCGCGAACAAATACTAGGCTTAAAAGCTTACCCTAATTTACTCAGCATTTCTGAAGCCATAGATCTAGTCGTTATCGCCACTCCCGCCCCTACGGTACCGAGCGTAATGCAACAATGCGGTGACAAAGGTGTGCGTTCAGTCATTATTATCACTGCGGGCTTTGGAGAACTAGGCGAAGAAGGCAAAAGACTACAACAAGAAGTTTTGGATATTGCACATCGTTACCATATCCGTTTTATTGGCCCTAATTGTCTAGGCGTAGCCAGACCCAATGGCAAACTAAATGCCACCTTTGGTGACGGCATCATTCAAGATGGCAGTCTTGCCTTACTTTCCCAATCTGGCGCGATTTGTACGGCTATTTTAGACTGGGCAAAAGTGCAAGATATCGGTTTTTCTACGGTTGTGTCTATGGGTGGCGCCGCTGATATCGATTTTGGGGAGGTGTTGGACTATCTAGCAACCGACCCTAAAACCACTGGCATTCTAATGTATGTCGAAGGTATCAGAGATGCTAGACGATTTTTAAGTGGCCTTAAAGCCGCCGCGCGCTTAAAACCCGTTATTTTAATTAAATCTGGTCGTCATGAAGCAGGCTGCAAAGCAGCTATGTCGCATACCGGAGCCATGGTCGGTGGTGATCACGTGTTTGATGCCGCTATTGCCAGAGCAGGTGTAGTAAGAGCCTATACCATTACCGAATTATTCTCGGCAGCTCGCGTTTTAGCAAATAATTACGTCATAAAACAAGATCGCCTAGCTATAATTACTAATGCAGGTGGTCCCGGCGTCATGAGTACCGACCGTGCCGAAGATGTTGGCATCCAAATGGCCGAACTGAGCACAGACAGTATTGAAGCCTTAAATGCGGTATTACCACCGCACTGGTCACATGCTAATCCCATTGATATTCTGGGTGATGCCACAGCCGAGCGCTATCAAAAAGCCCTAGAAGTTTGCCTTAAAGATGATCAAATTGATGGGGTACTCGTTATATTAACGCCCCAAGCGATGACCGAACCCACACAAATTGCCCAATGTATTATTGATGGCGCTAAAAATAGCTCTAAACCTGTATTAGCTTCATGGACGGGCGGGGCCAAAGTTATCAACGGCCGAAATCTGTTTACCAACAGTAAAGTCGCGCACTTTAGCACCCCAGAAACCGCTGTGGATGCGTTTGGCTTTTTAGCTAATTACGCAGAAAATCAAATCCTACTTAACCAAATTCCTAAAGCCCGTGAAGAACAAGCCGAACCCGATGCAGAAAAAGCTCGCGCTATTATTCATGCTGTACTAGCAACCGGTCGAACCGTCTTAACCGCCCAAGAAGCAAAAGCCGTACTCTCCGCATTTAATATTCCTGTTACCCCCACTTTGTCAGTTGGCAGTGCGGAAGAAGCAGTCAAAGCCGCTGAAAGCATTGGCTTTCCAGTCGTATTAAAAATCAATATGGCGGAATTTAGCCATAAATCTGATATTGGTGGCGTAAAACTTAACATTAATAGCGCAGAGGCAATCGCCCAACACTATACAGAAATGGCGACCGCTATTAGAGCCGTTCAACCTGATATTACCGAAATAGGTATGACAGTTGAACCTATGTTTAAAAGCACTAATGGCCGTGAGTTAATGATAGGTGTAGTGAGAGATCCGGTTTTTGGCCCAGCCATTAGCTTTGGTCTAGGTGGCACTATGGTAGAAATTTTTAAAGACAATGCCATCGCCTTGCCACCGCTAAATACTTATATGATTGAGCAAATGATCGCTAAAACCAAGGCAGGTAAATATTTAAAAGCCTTCCGAAATTTGCCACCCGCCCATACCACCGCCCTAGTTGAAGTATTACTCAATATTTCTACCTTAGTCAGTGAACTACCTGAACTTTTAGAACTGGATATTAATCCGTTGATTGTGGATGAGCACGGTGCTATTGCCGTTGATGCGCGCATTAAAGCTCAAATATGTCAGCCCGCAAAAGCATATCAACATATGGCTATCCATCCTTATCCACATGAACTGATACAACAATATCAGCTTAGCAATGGCCTGGATATCATCATTCGACCTATTCGCCCTGAAGATGCCGAACTAGAACAAGATTTTCATAGTCGCTTATCGGCTAACACCAAGTATTTTAGATTTATGCAAGCTTTACAAGAGCTTACACCAGAGATGATTGTGCGCTTCACGCAAATTGATTATGACCGAGAAATGGCCTTCATCGCTATTACTAATAACACAGACAATAAGCATCCCAAAGAGTTAGGAGTCGGACGTTATGTAATGAGCCCCGACGGGAAGTCAGTGGAGTTTGCGCTAGTCGTCGTGGATGATGCGCAAGGTTTAGGTATTGGCACAAAAATACTTGAGGAACTCATAAAGTCTGCAAAGGAGAAGGGTATGGAAGTCTTTGCAGGGGAGGTATTAAGTACTAATACCCCCATGTTAGAATTAGTAAAGAAACTTGGTTTTACTGCTGAAAATCTAATTAAGAATCCGGAAGTTATAAGCGTCTTTAAGCGCCTCTGAGTTAAAGAAAAAGATCCAATAATAATGCGCCTAGCCTTTGCGATTACGTTTAAAACTCATAAATCCTAATATAGCACTCAAAAACAACCAAACAGATGCAGGTAATGGGACAGCAGTCACATCAGCAGAACGGAACACCCAAGCGTTATACATTGAAGTTTTATTTATAATCATCTGATCACCCTCATGCACATAAAAGTTGAAAGCCTGATTAGCCATAGCCTGATTTACTGGATTAGTCCCCTCAGTGCCCGACCAATAGTTCCCGTTTTGAACATTACTAAAATTAGCGGTCGAATTGCTTACCTTATCCTGAAAACCAGTGGGCGCCGTTACGCCAGACCAAATTTGAAGCCCATTAGGATTAGAATTAGAAATAGAATTGGTTAATGTGGGGCTAACTGTATCCACATACTTGTTTATTAGATTCAAATCCACATTAAATAAGTAAGCCAACTCAGAATTCGTACTCTTAATGTTCCAACCAATATCTGATGAACCGTTAAAGCTTGTATTATAATTAAAACCAAGAGCAACATCTACGGGACTATTAATGGGTAAACGCCAATCATTGTAACCATCATAATTTATGTTATTTAAATAGCCTATAAATGCTTGCGCCCCCCACCATGTCATTGCCCCTGAACTTGCTGTAAAGTCTGCACTTGTTATGGTTCTTGTTCCACCATCAAAAACGTTAGCTGTATCATGAATTACGCCATTATTAGCCGAAATAATATTAGAAACTAAACTTGAGTCATTTCCAGCTAAAGTTTTAAACAAATTAGCATCTTGCATGATAGTAACATTCAATTGATCATCATATATTAGACCATTACCTCGATCGTATAAAGCGGCCTGTGCACTAGCACTTAAGCCTAGTAACAAAATAGATATTATTTTTTTCATCATAAATAGCCCAACCTGCTCAGTGTTAATATTAGGTTAAAATAAAACCTATCAATTACTTTATATTAAATATAAAAATACTTTATGTAATTATAATATATCAGTAATCAAAAAAAATGCAAATAATATCTTAACATTTATAAAAAAGTATATTAACACTACAAGCCATCAGCACAACTCGTAGATTAAATCATTAATCAACACTTAAATTCTCCCATAGCAAATATTACATTAGCCAAATAATATAATTAGATTAGATTAGGCCATGCTCAATCACTGGTAATACCCAATATTGAATACCCGAGCCAGAAAAATCTTCACGCAACTGAGTAATTAAATCAGGCAACTTTTCAGCTGAAACATACAACTGAAAACGAATTCGCTTCTGACGCCCTGTCACTTGCTCTGCTAAAGACAACCCATTATTAACATGATGATGTGCGTTGACCGGAAAACTACTAAAACCGTGCTCTGTTTCTAATAATAAAAGACTATCCACCACCATTTCTTCTAAACTGGGAAGGACGTTAAGGGTCACTAAATACTCGGAACGACTCATTACAATACTTCCTTAACTAACATAGACAGTTTCATACCGTTGGCAAACTCCATTACACTGACTCCTTAGCAACGCCGAACTGTTTATATAAAATGGGCAGTAAAAAAAGTGTTAAGAACGTTGAAGATACCAAGCCACCAATTACCACGATAGCTAAGGGTCTTTGAATTTCTGAACCAGGGCCGGTCGCGAATAATAAGGGAATCAAGCCAAACGCCGCGATACTGGCCGTCATCAAAACCGGTCTTAATCGCCGAGCTGATCCTAGTGTCACCACTTTTAGCATAGCCATGCCAGACGCTTTTAACTGATTAAAATAACTCACCATCACTACGCCGTTTAATACAGCAATACCTAATAAAGCAATAAAGCCTACCGAAGCCGGTACAGACAAATATTCGCCAGAGGCCCACAAGCCGAACACACCACCTACCATCGCCAAGGGAATATTTGATAACACCAACGCCGCTTGACGCACTGATCCAAATGTAGAAAACAATAACAAAAAGATCAATCCTAAAGCGACTGGAACAACAATAGATAAAGTTGCTGCCGCGCGTTGTTGATTTTCAAATTGACCACCAAACTCAACTGTATATCCAATTGGTAACTTCACTTTTTCATTCACGGCTTTGCGTGCCTCTTCAACAAAACCGACTAAATCTCTATCTTGAACATTACTACGCACCACCACAAAACGTTGACCACGCTCCCTGCCCACTGAAACCACTCCCTCAACCTTTTCTATTTTTGCTATTTCAGTCACATGAATATGATGACCATTAGGTAAAGTAATTTGCAAATTTTCAAAATTAGCCATATTACTTTTACCTCTTAAAATAAGTGGCGTACGCTTGATCCCTTCTTGTACCACACCTAAATTTAAGCCCTCTATCTGTGCACGTAATAAAGTTTCTATACCATCGACATCTAAACCTAAACGGCCAGCGGCTAAGCGATCGATAGTTAATTGTAAAAATTGCATGCCATTATTTTGTTTAGAAAACACATCCGAGGAGCCCACAATATGTTTCAAAATATCGGCTATCTCAATGGCTTTTTGATCTAAAACGGCTAAATCAGAACCAAATAATTTAACCGCCACATCGCCTCGCGTACCTGTTAACATTTCTGAAACACGCATTTCAATTGGCTGCGTAAACCCAAAAGCGATACCCGGTGTTTGCTCCATAACTTTACGAATATCTTCAATCAAAGCATCTTTGCTAGGCATCCGCCATTGATCTTTAGGCTTTAATACTAAAAAAGTATCCGTTTCATTTAAGCCCATCGGATCCAATCCCAACTCATCAGAACCGACACGCGATACCACGGCTTCTATCTCAGGAATATTTTTAAGCAGATTTTTTTGTACTTGCCCATCTAAAGCCACCGACTGCTCTAAGGTGATAGAGGGCAATTTTTCTAACTGCACAATAATGTCACCTTCATCCATAGTTGGCATAAAGGCGCTACCGATCCGAGTAAAAATAAAAAAAGTCAAAACCAATAAAACACCAACACCACTAAACAGTTTTTTAGTATTTGCTAAACACCATAACAACAAAGGCTGATAAGCCTTTTGTAATTGCCTAGGTAACCAAGGTTCTTCGTGGGAAACTTCTTTTAACAGATAAGAGGCTATCACTGGGATAGCGGTAAGTGACAAGACCAATGATCCACTTAAAGCAAAAACAATCGTTAAGGCAACTGGGGTAAATAATTTACCTTCTAAACCTTGTAAGGTTAGTAAAGGTAAAAACACGATGATAATAATTAAAATACCTGAGGTCACTGAACCCGCTACTTCACAACTGGCTCGATAAATCATGTGTAATCTGGGTAAACGCTTAGCCTTTTCAACATGAGCTAAATGGGTGATTAGATTTTCCACCACTACTACGGCTGCATCTACCAACATGCCAATAGCAATCGCTAAACCGCCCAAACTCATCAAGTTAGCTGACATACCCATGAAATGCATCATGATAAAGGTAAATAAAGCCGCTAGAGGCAACGCCAAAGCCACCACTATAGCCGCTCGTATATTACCCAAAAACAAGACGAGCAAAATAACGACTAACGCAATCGCTTCTAATAAAGCATGTAAAACGGTATCAACAGCTTTATTAACTAAATTACCGCGATCATAAAAAACCTTAGCCTCCACCCCTTTAGGAAAAGCGGAGCTGATTTGCTTAAGTTTAGCTTGAAGACCCTCAATCGTTTGTCTTGCATTAGCACCGCGTAAACTTAAAACCAAACCCGTAACGGCTTCGCCATTGCCGTTCTTACTAACCGCACCATAGCGTGTCAAAGCGCCTATTTTAACTTCTGCAACATCAGCTACCGTAATGGGCGAACCGACTTGGTTATCAACCACAATGCTACTGACATCCTCTAAATTTTTAATGCGGCCATCCGCTCTAACAATTAAGGCTTCCTCGCCGTCACTCATCCGGCCGGCACCGTCATTACGATTATTATTCTGCAAAGCTTGTATTAATTTATCAATACCTATGCCCCGCCCAGCTAATCGAATATGATCCGGAACAACTTCAAAACTTCTAACTAATCCGCCCAAAGAATTTACATCAGCCACACCTGGCACCGTTCTTAAAGCAGGACGAATAACCCAATCTAATAAATCTCTGCGCTCCATCAAGTTTAAATCACCACCTTCAATGGTAAACATAAACATTTCACCTAATGGTGTGGTCATCGGAGCAATACCCCCTTCAACACCCGCAGGTAAATTAGTCCAAATACCATTTAATCGTTCAGCCACTTGTTGACGCGCCCAATAAATATCAGTGCCTTCTTTAAAATCAACTGTGATATCCGTTAACGAGTATTTTGCGATAGCCCTCAACATCACTTGATGAGGAATACCTAATAATTCAACTTCTATACGCGCAGTAATTCTGGATTCAACTTCTTCAGGCGTCATGCCCGGCGCTTTAACAATAATTTTTACTTGCGTCGGAGAAACTTCTGGAAAGGCATCAATAGGGATATTTTTAAAAGCAAGGTAACCTCCTCCACACAATAACACGACGACTATCATGATTAATAGTCGCTGACTCAGCGCAAAACGGATCAAAGCCGCCATTACTCTGCGCTCCCCAAACCTAACCAATGTGCTTTTAGGACGACGGCGCCTTTAATCGCTATCGCTTCCTCCCCTGAAAAGTCTCCCTTTATAATAGATTCATCACCTTGCTTACCAATGACTGTAATTGGACGAATCAAAAAACCAGAAGAATTTCGCACAAACACAAAAAACTTACCTTCATATTGTGCAACAGCTGTATTCGGAACCTTATAAGCCGGTGTTTTTAAAACTTTTATAATTTGTGTATTAATAGTTTCACCTGTTCGTATATCAGGGTGCTTTTCACGAACCTTTGCCTTAACTTGTATTGTCTGGTTATCTGCATTAACACTTTGACCCATTAGAATAATCTCAGCGCTGACAGAACTATTATCAATTAGAACTAAGTCACCTAACTTGATACTATCTATCCGTTCATGGGGAACATTAACTTCCAGCCATAACTCATCTAACAAAGCAACTTTGAATAAGGGTGCTTGTATGTCAATACGCTCTCCAACCAGAACAGAACGATCCATAACAACACCTGAAATAGGTGCTCGCACATTGAGTTGACCACTTAGTTGATGCGTTTTAGCAAGTTGATCTATTTCTCCCACTGTCATCCCTGATATTTCTAATAATTGTTTAAGCTCATTGGCTTCATAAACAAATGTATTGTATTGACTACTCGTTTCTTGCCAACGCCTTTCTGCAATAACACCCTCGGCGACTAATTGTTTATCTCGATCATAAGCTAATAAATTTAATTGCAAATCATTTAGTGCTTTTAAATATAAACGCTGATTCGCCAATAATTCCGGACTATTAATCTGTGCCAATACCTGACCTTTTTTTACCGTATCGCCCATAGAGGCATTTATCTTAACGACTAAGCCAGCTTGTGACGAACTCACGCTGTATTCGTTACCCGCAGGTAATACAACCTTAGCCGGTGCATTTAAAATAGTAAAACTCTTGGCCAATTCAATTTTACTTAAACTAACACCTAAGTTATCCAATTGTTCTTGTGAAAGTTGCAAATTATTTCCCATGTCCGCAACAGCCAAACCCATTAATAAAATAAAACCTGCAAAAGTTTGTGCTATTTTTTTCACGGCATAATTCCTACTGCTTGATTATAAAGTGCTTTATCGCGCTGCATCATAACGACCCGCTCTCTAGCTGTTAAAATAGCTTGTTGCGTTCTGGACTGAATTTTTAACAAATCCATTAAGTCAATTTCACCCACCGAAAAAGCGAGTTCTGTCATACTTAACAATTGCTCTGAAACTTTTCTTTGTTCATTGGCGTTATCCAATTCAACTTTGTTGACTTCTAAATTATGTTCCGCCTCATGATGAACTTGCTCTAAATCTCGATACAATTGTTCGCGCTCGGCTATTAACTTATTTAACTCTACATTAATTGCAGCTATTTGCGGTTGAATATGTGCACTTCCTCCAAACGGCACAATAACGCCGACATTAAAGAACTCAGCTTTATTGCTACGATAATCGTGACCTTCATCACTCAATAGACCGGCAATGACATTTGTTTGCCCAGAACCAATACTCTTAATTGCTGATAACTCAGCTTGTTTAACATCAATCTGACTATTCAAAGCAATCAAACTCGGGTGATTCTGAGTTAACTCTTTTATAGGAGCTAAAGACTCTTCAAAACTTGAGGGGATTTTATTAGTTTGAGTAATTGAACTATAACGCTTACGAGCATGCATTAATTCGGCTTCCGCCAAAGTATAAGCTGAGCGTTTTTGTAACAATTCAGTTTGTGCTAATAAATCATCCGCACGCGGTAAATCACCCGCCGCAACACGACGCTTAATGGTAACAAGCAATTTTTCATAAACCGACAACTCTGCTTTAGCTTGTTCGTAACGTATATTGGCTAGAGCAACGTCCCACAAAGTCGCTCTAACTAAACCCGCCACGCTTAACTTAACACGGGTAGTTTGCGAACCAGCGCTGGCTTCAGCTTTATTAGCTAGATTTTTTTGAGCATCTCGCTGCCCTAAATTCCATAAAGGCACCTGCACATTTGCAGTCCCATAATTTAATTTAAAAGTAGAAATAGACTGATATCCAATAGTCGTCTGAGAAGCCCCTGCAGTCCAACTTTGGCTACGATCAGCCAGCGCGACAGCCTCTTCTTCTAAAGCAGTCAACCAAGTCACATCTGGATATTTTTGCATCGTTAAATCGATTAGCTTTGCTAACGTCAAACTAGTATCAATAACCATCGGATCAAGATGACCCACTTTAGGAAAATTAACATCGATTTCGCTAGTAGCTCCCTGACAACCAGCCGTATTTGGCAAAAACGCCAATAAGGAACACAAACAAACAAAAGGCCTAGAAAAACTCGCTAACAATTGATTATTCAGAATATTTAAAACAAACATAATATATACTCGATTGGGCACATTAATAATTCAAGCAAACCTTAGTGTGCTTAACTTCATTAACGATAAGTAAAAAACGGATATCAAGTCAAAAAACTATTTAATAACGCCATCTAAAGACTGGTTTAAAAAAACCTATAAATACGTTTATTTAAACCACTAGACGTGTATTAATCTTACTAAAAACAAAAACTTTACTGCTAATACTATGAATTAATGGTGGATTTAAAGATTGGCACAAAAATAGCTGTAAATTAATCATAGTTATAATACTATCACAACACCCAATCATTAGAATTATTATAAAGTTAGCCCTGATACTAAACCTAATAACCTCACCTCCATCGTTTAATTTAATGACGCTCAGACTATTTAAAACAACAATTAGAAAATTACTTTTTAGCCTAATTCTGATCAGCTTTCAAAGCCAAGCTCAGGAAATCTCGCTTGATCATATTATTTCAATCTTCTATCAACGCAATATAGATTTAATAGCGGCTCGGTATAACATTAACCAATCATTTGCTGAATCTATTGTTGCTTCAGCCATCCCGAACCCAACTGTCACTTTTCAAATAGGTGAACTCAGCAATACAAATCTCAATAAAGGCGCTAGCGCTACTGGTTGCAATCACAACATCAATGTTTCTTGTGGTCCCTCTGAATATTACACCTTTAATCAACTAATAGAAATTGCTGGCAAACGCGGCCTACGAGAACAAAGTAGCGTCTATGCCACGCAAGCAGCAGAAGCTGATTTTAGAGACGCAGTGCGTATTTTCACTAATTTAATACGAAATACCTACTATCAATTATTACAGTCGCAAAAAAATCTCGAGCTAACTCAAGAAATCGTTGATCATTATAAAATTATAACTAAAGCTAATAGCTTGCGCTTAAGCAGTGGTGACATATCTGAGTCTGATTTTCTCCGAGTCAAAATGGAGGCTATGAAAGCCGAATCAGACCTGGATAATGCTCAAACAGCAGTGAGTTTGGCACACGCCGAGTTGGCGGTAGTGCTGCGATGGCCAGCTCAAAGCTTGCAATTTGAGGCTAAAGAAGAATGGCCAGAAGTTAAAGCTATTAACCCATCCCAAAACCAAGACGAATTAGTAAATCTAGCTTTAAAACAACGCCCAGATTTACAAGCAGATAAATTAAGAGCGGATCAGGCCAACAAACAACTAGAACTAGCACAACGTTTAAAATACCCTGATGTAACCATAACCGCAGGTTATGCCAGAGACCCAAGCAATAACGCACTTAACTCTGGATTTGTAGGATTTAGCGTGCCTATACCGATATTTTATCAATACAAAGGTGAGTCAGATAAAGCCCAAGTTAACCTAAATCAAAATCAGCTAATCGCTGAACAAACTGAACTCGCTATACGCAACGATGTCATTAGCGCTTTAGCTACTTGGAAAAGTACAGACAAAATTGTCCAGCGTTTTAAAGAAGGCCTACTAGCTGACGCCATGACTGTCAGAAA
Organism: uncultured Methylococcaceae bacterium; assembly: GCA_903938485.1. Lineage (GTDB taxonomy): Bacteria > Pseudomonadota > Gammaproteobacteria > Methylococcales > Methylomonadaceae > Methylobacter_C. The sequence goes on along the minus strand of CAJADF010000087.1, from coordinate 13,217 downwards.
AAGTGCTGAACTGGCTTATAGCAAAGGTGCCACCAGTGTACTAGATTTTATTGAAGCGCAACGTAGTTACAAAAATGTGATGCATGACTATTACGCAGCTCAAATTAATAGAGCCAATGCTTATTATGATTTAGAAAAGTCTTTAGGTATTGAGCCAGACACACATAAGACCGATGAGCTAGTTAAGCCGCCTAAATTACTCAATAACTAATATTAACGCATAGTAAAAATAGAGAAACAGATGTATTCGCATAACCCCAATAAACTCATATGCAGACTAGTATTATTAACAACATTAATAACTGCCTGCTCAGATAAATCTGATAAACCTACAATACCTGAAAGTACTAAACAAATTCCAGGAGAGGTACATTTAGCCCCTAACTCCCCCAAAAAGTCATATATTAAAACCGCGAGACTAAAATTAACGTCCCATCCCTTGATGGAGCCCTTAACCGGAAAAATCACATATAATGAAAGTGTTACATCTCGAATCAGTTCACCCGTAACTGGAAGAGTTATATCTAATCCCATTGCCATAGGCTCTATCATTACAGCAGGCACTAATTTACTTGAACTCGATAGCCCAGATGTAGCTGACGCAGAAGCAGATTTTGCAAAAGCGCAAGCTGATTTAATCTTAGCCAACAAAAACACGATTCGCCAACAAGAGTTATTTGCAGGGAAAGCCACCTCACAAAAAGAATTAGAACGTGCACAAGATGATTTCAATGCAGCCAACAGTGAACTACAACGAGCAAAAGATCGCTTAAAAAACTTACATATTGATGCTAACCAAAACGATGGGCATTTTAAATTACGCGCGCCTATAGCCGGTGTAGTCGTAGAAAAAAATGTGAATGTCGGCCTAGAAGTGAGACCTGACAGAGAAAGCCCTTTATTTGTGATTTCCGACACAAAAAAATTAACCCTGCTAATGGCGCTATTTGAAGTTAACTTAAGCAAAATCAAAATCGGTCAACGGCTTTCCGTTTCGGTTCCTGCTTATCCCAATCAAACATTTACAGCAACCGTTAGCTATATTAGCCAAGTGTTAGATGATAAAACGCGTTCAATCCAAGTGCGTTGTGATTTACCCAACGCTGAAAATCTACTGTTACCAGGTATGTACGCCACTATTAGCGTTGAAAGTGAACCTGAGGACAAAGCCATTAGCATCCCATTAACGGCTGTATTTACTGAAGGTGACGCAGATTTTGTATTTGTCGCCTTAGATGAAAACAATTTTAAGCAACAAAAAGTTGAAATTGCTTTGCGCTTAAAAGACACCGCAGTCATTAATAGCGGCCTCACTGAAAATGAACTCTTAGTATCAGATGGGGCACTAACCTTGCGCTCTGAAGAAGAAGTTGAAACCAGTAGCGATAAACGTTAGTACCTCCTAGAGAATTTTATAATGATTGAACACCTCATTGCTTTTTGTCTCCAACAACGCTTGATGGTTATCGGGGCAACACTGGCAATTGCCATTTCTGGCATCATTGCTTTTGAAAAACTACCCGTACAAGCCTTCCCTGACGTACAAAATGTATTCGTACAAGTGGTCACTCAGTATCCTGGCCAAGCCCCTGAAGAAGTAGAAAAACTCATCTCATTACCTATTGAGAGGGTTATGAATGGCTTGCCTCACTTGATGAGTATGCGTTCGGTTTCTATCTTTGGGCTTTCTGTTGTCACGCTTACTTTTGATGATGATGCCGAAGACTATTTCTCTAGGCAACAAGTCCTAGAACGCATCCAAAATGCCGACATTCCTGATAACGCTAAACCGCAATTAGGCCCACTATCCACGGGTGTAGGGGAGATCTTACGTTATGTCGTTGACGCAAAGCATTTACCACTTGTTGAACAACGCGCGCTACAAGATTGGGTGATTGAACCTAAAATTCGCGCAGTACAGGGCGTTGCAGACGTGGTTTCATACGGTGGCGGTGTCAAGGAATATAAAGTAGCCGCAAAACCGGATCAACTCAAAAACTATAATATCGATCTAAAACAAGTATTTGATGCCATCGCTGCAAACAACAGCAACACTGGCGGTGGCTATATTGGCTATGGAGATGAAGCACTCGTTGTCAGAGGTATTGGTCTATTAAAGTCGGCCGATGAGATTGGTGAAATAGTGGTAGACACCAATGAAGGCGTACCTATTCGCATTAAAGATGTTGCAGATATTTCTGTCGGCCCACAGCCTCGTACAGGCATAGTTGCTAAAAATCAACAAAACGATATCGTAGAAGGTATTGTACTGCTCATAAAAGGCAGAGATGCCGTTAATGTGCTTAGTGGCGTTAAAGATAAAATTAAAGAACTTAATGAGTTCGGCTTACCCCCTGGCGTAAAAATTACGCCTATTTATGATAGAACTGAATTAGTCGGTCATACCGTTCATACGGTCGAGCATAATATGCTTGAGGGCGCGGCGTTAATTATGATCATTCTACTGGTGTTTTTGCGCCGCTTTATGGCCGCATTCTTAGTCACCTTAATTATCCCACTTTCATTATTATTCGCTTTTATTCTCGTGGATCTTGGCGGTATCTCAGCAAACCTAATTTCTTTAGGTGCTATTGATTTCGGAATTATCGTTGATAGCGCCGTGGTTTTGGTAGAAGCTGTCATGGTACAAGTGACACTTGATTTACATAAAAACGTTGATCTTAGGCATTTACGTCAAACCTTATTAGTCACTGCTACAGAAATGGGCAGGCCTATCTTATTTTCTAAAGCCATTATCATCATCGCCTTTTTACCTATTTTTACTTTTCAAAGGGTGGAAGCCAAGATATTTTCCCCAATGGCCTACACACTTAGCTTTGCCCTAGTAGCCTCTATGCTATTCAGTTTAACTTTTGTACCCGCTATGCTCACCTATTTACTAGGCCCTAGAATGTCTGAAAGCCATAACCCCTTAGTTGAGGCGATGGAAAAGCATTATCGGCACTTAATAGAATGGGTGCTTAAACATGCGCGTACCGTTTTTATTACCGCAGTAGCCACCTTAGTATTGAGCTTTATGTCAGTTAGGTTCATCGGCACAGAATTTATGCCTAAATTAGATGAGGGTAATATCTGGCTAACGATTACCTTACCCACGCCAGTTTCTTTAACAACGGCTAAAGAAGTTGAACAGCAAGTGAGAGAAAAATTAGAAACGTTTACCGAAGCCAAAATGGTCTTAACCCAATTAGGTCGTCCAGAAGATGGAACGGATCCTAAGGGTTTTAATAATCTTGAGGTGCTCATTGATTTAAATCCCAAAGATACGTGGCGTTATAAGAAAAAAGACCAACTTATCCAAGCGATGGACAAAGAACTCGCTATTTTTCCGGGCATACTGACTAACTTTTCCCAAGTTATTCAAGATAACGTTGAAGAGGCTATCTCGGGGGTGAAAGGTGAGATTGCTATTAAAATCTTTGGCAGTGACCTTAAAACTCTACAAGACCGCGCAGATCAAATCACCCATATTTTAGCGTCCATTCAAGGTGCAACCGATGTCGCGGCAGAACAGCAAGCCGGACTCGCACAAGTCATGATTGATATTGATCGCACCAAAGTATCACGCTATGGCATTAATATCTCTGATGTAGAAAACGTCATAGAGATGGGCATGGGAGGTAAATCTGCCTCTCAATTTTTAGAAGGTGAACGACGCTTTGATATCACCTTACGCTATGAAGAAAATGCGCGTAATTCAGTTGCAGGTTTAGAAAATCTTACGGTACAAACTCCTAGCGGTGCCCGCATCCCTCTAACAGAACTTGCAACCATTAAAATTAACCAAGGCGCTTCTCGAATCAGTAGAGAAGACAATATGCGCAGAATTGCCATAAAATGTAATTTAATAAATCGAGATCAAGGTAGTTTTGTAGCCGAAGCTCAGCAGAAAGTTCTTGCACAAGTTGATTTACCACCCGGTTATCATGTGGTTTGGAGCGGCCAATTCGAAAATCAACAAAGAGCCATGAAACGCTTAGCTGTTATCGTCCCTATCAGTTTAGGATTAATTTTTATCCTATTATTCTGGGCATTCATGTCTATAAAAAATGCCTTACTCATTCTAATGAATGTGCCTTTCGCGATGATTGGTGGTATTCTAATTTTGTTAGCAACAGGCATTAGTCTTAGCGTTTCTGCCGCAGTAGGCTTTATTGCTTTATTTGGCATAGCCGTCCAAAATGGCGTGATTTTAGTAACTCAACTCAATAAATTACGCAGGGAAGGCCAGTCTTTACATGATGCTATTGTGAACGGGTCCGTTAGTCGACTTAGACCCGTGGTAATGACCGCAATGATGGCAATGCTGGGATTATTCCCTGCTGCTTTATCGACCAGTGTCGGCTCAGAAACCGCTAAACCTTTTGCTGTTGTTATCATTGGTGGTTTATTCACAGCCACTCTGTTAACGTTAACACTACTACCCGCACTGTATCGATATTTTGCTGAGCCAGACGAACTTTAAACATAACCATGAAAGAAATACGCGCTTTTATTCAGCCTCATAAGTTAAGTCATGTCACCATGGCATTGTTAGAAATCCCAAACTTTCCCGGAATGTCAGTCATTGATTGCGATGGTTTTGGTAGAGAGCGAACCCAACATATTCAAGATTACAAACCTTTCCTCAATAAGAAACGTATCGAAATATTTGCGCCTGAGGATTTAGTAGAAACAATCTTTCAAACAATTATGAAATCGGCTTACAGTGGCCAACATGGTGACGGAAAAATATATATTATCGATATGCTAGAAGGTGCAAGGGTTAGCACTGGAGAACGTAGCTCAGATTTAGGTTAAATCTGAGCACTTAAATAATCTTAATATACCGCTTACACAAACTCGATTACACCCTATAAATACTGACTACCCGCTTTAGCCATCTAAAGCGGTAATCGCAGGCGTAAACGCTAAGTTAAACGCTTCTGCTACAGCAGGATAAGTAATCAAGCCTTTATGCGTATTAAGCCCAAATTGTAGTGTTTTATTCTTACGCACCGCGTCTATTCCATCCTCAGCTAATTGCAAGGCATAAACCGTCGTTTGATTATTTAAAGCAAAGGTACTGGTTCTTGGCACCGCTCCGGGCATATTAGCCACACAATAATGCACAACACCATCAATTTCATAGACAGGGTTACTATGTGTGGTTGCCCTTGTAGTTTCAATACAGCCACCCTGATCAACCGCTACATCTACAATCACTGAGCCATTAAGCATATTAGGCAACATATCCCGAGTCACTAACCAAGGCGCTCTGCCACCAGGAATTAAAACAGCGCCAATCACCAAATCAGCCTGATCAACACACTCTTCTATCGTATGTTGATCACTCATGCGAGTTTGTAATTGCCCACGGTAAATATCATCTAAATATTTTAAGCGTTCATGATTAATATCTAAAACCGTTACGCGCGCACCCATACCCACAGCAACTCTAGCCGCATTAGTACCGACAATACCAGCACCTAATACAACCACATTGGCTGGTGCAACACCAGGTACGCCTCCCATGAGTACACCACGACCCCCATGAGATTTTTGTAAATAAGTCGCACCGACTTGAGTAGCCATTCGCCCAGCGACTTCACTCATCGGTGTTAATAAAGGTAACTGACCTGATGCTGTTTGCACGGTTTCGTAGGCTATTGCTGTGGTGCCGCTCGCTAATAAAGCCTCGGTTAGTGGTTTATCCGAGGCCAAATGCAAATAAGTAAACAACAACAAATCTGCACGTAAATAATGATATTCTGCAGAGATAGGTTCTTTTACTTTAACCACCATTTGTGCCGACCAGGCTTCCTCAGCACTCGAAACAATTTCAGCACCTGCGGCAACATACTCGGCATCGGAAATAGCACTTCCCAAGCCGGCACCTTGTTGTACAAAAATCTGATGCCCTCTCTTGGTCAATGCTTTTACCGCAGCGGGTGTCAACCCCACACGATATTCGTTATCTTTAATCTCTTTAGGTAATCCAATGCGCATTTGTAACCCTTCTGTTGAATAAAAAACTTAATAATGACTAGCACTGACCTCATATGAACTCGTATTTACATACCCAAAATGATCAGACACGGTTTGATTATAATAATCACCTTCAACCCAATCAAACCCGGAGTTCCTTGCTAAGGCGTCGAATTTTTTCTCTTCAATCGCTTCTAAGATACTTTTAGCCCCCAATGAAGCTATCTTGGCATTAAACTGACTTAACTGCTCAAATAACTCATCACTATGAGTCTTATTTAAAATATTTTTAGCGGATTGAATCACAAATTGAGGTGCGACTTGCTCGATTAATTTAAACGTTTTAACGTCTCTCACAATATAATCAAATTTAAGTGCTATTTGATAACCTCGCGCCTTGTAATTCCCTAAGCCTTCAATAAGATCCTTATAATACGGCGCATATTGACTATTAAGGGTTAAAACGATGGCCACATTTTTTGTTTCTAAGCCACACTGCGTAATCACTTCTTCAAAATAAGCACCATGATCTTGCTTAACGCCTAAGATATGTCTGGGATCAACATCTAAAAATAACACACCTTCCAAATGAACTATCGTTAGATAATTTAACATATGCACGGTGCGAGATAATCGATCGAAACTAATAATCGACTCGGCATTCTCAACTGGATTCACATGGGATACTAAAGGTTCAATTTCATTAACATAAGACGGTTGCTCGTGATCACTACGCACATTCAGCTGCGCAACGTGTCCAATAATGTCACTTGGCGATAACGTCTTTCTGAAAGACTTAAGTTCACTATCAACGCGGACAGGTCCAAAAATCCCACTGACTTTTCCATCCTCAAGGATAAAAGGTCTTACACTAGATCGATGCTCACTGCCTAATCGATCATTAAAATATTCAACTAAATATTGCAATGGCATAAATAACAAGCCTCACTGACAAAAAAAAGCGGACATAAAGTCCGCTATAGAAACATCCATGAAGGTAGGAGACGACACTTAAAATAATCCTTTATTAAAAGTTAAACCGATGACGATTCAAAAACCGCATAATTCATCGCTACTACGCAGTCATAATCTCAACATTGGTGTGTAGCTTAAATGAATAAATTAACCAAATAAAGTGATATAAAAAGATATGTAATTCTTTTTTAGTGATATAAATCCAAATAACAGGCGATATATTGTCGTATCATGCCCCGACTTAGTAGCATATCCCCCTTAGTTTAATATACAATCTATAAGCACTTAGAAATTGGACGATTAATGTTTAAAAAGCGCTTTATCAATCAATTAATTAACAGTTTCTTTGATCTATCACCTATCCTAGCCGTGGTGATTATTTTTCAAGTACTCATAATTAGACAATCAATACCCGATGTGGGGCATTTTATACTCGGCATCTTATTTGTTTTGATCGGTCTCACTTTATTTATCCAAGGTCTAGAACTCAGTCTTTTTCCGCTGGGTGAATCAATGGCCTATGCATTTGCCCGAAAAGGCAGTTTATTCTGGCTACTCACTTTTGCTTTTTGTTTGGGCTTTGGCGCTGCAGTTGCCGAACCCGCTTTAATCTCCCTTGCGGAACAGGCGGCAGAACTCGCCGCCCAAAAAACCACCATTATCGACTCAATATCCAGTAAAAATAATTACGCACTGGGGTTTCGTATCACTGTTGCGGTATCTATTGGCTTTGCCATTTTAATTGGCGTTTTAAGAATTATCCGCGGCTGGCCCGCCTATTATCCTGTGTTTTATGCCTACGTTTTAATCGCTTTAATGACACCCTTTGCGCCCACAGAAATTCGGGCTATTGCTTATGATTCAGGTTGTGTTGCCACCTCAACACTGACAGTACCCTTAGTTACTGCGCTTGGTGTAGGTTTAGCGACGGCCATTAGAGGTCGAAACCCGATGACCGATGGTTTTGGCTTGGTTGTTTTTGCTTCCTTAACACCCATCATTTTTGTCATGCTGTATGGCATCATCTTATGACAGATTGGTTCGCACAATTTTTTATTAGACTCTTAGAAACCACTCGGGACTTAATGCCGATTTTTGTCGTGCTGATAGGTTTTCAATTATTGGTTATTCGTAAACCTATTAATAACCCACAAAAAATCCTTGCTGGTTTTATCTTTGTTTTACTCGGCGTCACCATCTTTCTTGAAGGCCTAGACTTAGCTTTATTCCCCATTGGAAAACTAATGGCCATTCAACTGACTACGGCTGAGTTTTTAGGCATTAATCCCTTAGATAAAGCCACAACATGGCAGACTTACAGCTGGGTTTATGTGTTCGCAGCTAGTTTAGGATTTGCTGTCGCTTTAGCCGAACCCTCCTTACTGGCCATCGCTACTAAAGCAGAACAAATATCAGGCGGAACGATTCGAGCTTGGGGTTTAAGAATTGCAGTGGGTATAGGGCTTGGGTTTGGGTTAGCCTTAGGAACATTTAGGATTGTAACGGGAACGGAGCTGTATTTTTACATTATCGCAGGCTTTAGTATTGCCACGCTACAAACCCTATTTACCCCTAAATCCATTTTAGGCATCGCTTTTGACTCTGGTTCCGTCACCACCACCATGGTCACCGTACCTTTAGTGACTGCGCTAGGTGTTGGTTTAGCGCAAACTATTCCGGGCCGCGATCCTTTATCAGATGGCTTTGGCTTACTTGCCTTAGCCAGTTTATATCCTATTATTGCTGTTTTAAGTTACGCACAAATAGCGCAATGGCTAAACAAGCGCTCTCTTTCATCAAAACCCTGAGGAAAACCATGCATTTCAAATTAATTATTGCCTTTGTAGAAGATGATAAAACCGATATGGTATTAGATGCAGCTCGCGAAAGCGGCGCAAAAGGCGCAACGGTAATCAACCATGCTCGAGGTGAAGGCTTAAATCAATCAAAGACCTTCTTTGGATTAACCTTAGAATCACCACGAGATGTTTTAATGTTCTTAGTTGAAGAGCATCTCAGTCGACATATTTTAGAAAAAATTGCCAAAGTAGCGCAATTTGATAACCAACCCGGTACAGGAATCGCCTTTCAAATTGATGTCGAAGATGCCATCGGTGTGATGCGCCAAGTAGAAGAACTAACCCACGAGATCGAGGACAAATTATGATCGTTAATAACACCCCCATCCGCGTTAAGGATGTGATGAAAACGGACTTTGGTACCATTGATGGCATCGCCACGGTTGCGGATGCTTTAAAGAAAATGAAGTCACTAAAAACAGCCGTATTAATTGTCAATAAACGCAATGAAAACGACGAATACGGCATGGTAACTTCAGGAGATATCGCTAGACATGTCTTGGCCAGAGATCGCGCACCTGATCGAGTTAATGTATACGAGATTATGAATAAGCCAGTTATTAGCGTACATCCCGACATGGATATCCGTTATTGCTCACGACTTTTTGCCAATTATAATCTAGTAAGAGCCCCGGTAATTGAGAATAATCAAGTGATTGGTATGGTGAGTCCTAACTCTTTAGTGCTGGATGGAATGTATAAAACCTTTCAATAAATAGCGTCGAAAGCAAAATAGCAGTACAATTTGCATCTGCAGAGTATAGATATTGAACGAGAGGATGTCCCGGTTATCAATTTTGTAGTTCTGTGTTAACCGTAAGTATTTTTTTTAGGAGTTTTTTAAAATGGCAACAGGCACTGTAAAGTGGTTCAACAACACTAAAGGTTTTGGTTTTATCGCACCGGCTGATGGCGGCGAAGACGTATTCGTTCACCACTCTGTAATTCAAGGAGAAGGCTTCAAAACTTTGACTGAAGGCCAAACCGTGACTTTTGACATCGAATCTGGACCAAAAGGCTTAACTGCTGTTAATGTTTATCCAAAATAACAATTAAAACAGATTTAATAAAAAAGCTCTTGCCAAAAGACAAGAGCTTTTTTTATGTCCGAAAGAAATGCGTTTAACCCACCCTATTTTAAAGGTCGACCTTTCGCATCTTTATTCAAGTTTCCAGACAAGATCAATACCGCTTCAATAAATCCCCAAAGCGCACCGTAACCCACAGTAGCGGCAGTTACAGCAATTTGGGCTAGGCCCAACTTATAAAAACCTAAATAAAACCGATGTGCACCTAAAAAGCCCAAAAATAAGGCTAAGGCACCGGCAATATACTTAGACTTTACCGCCTTAGGCGTTGCAAGCACTACACCTAATAAATTAATAGTTCTTGTCACACCCGATTCATCAAGCTCAAAATCTACTTCATCACCCGCATCTGGAGCCACTTGGGGCAACCAGTCATTAATATGAAACGAATAAGAAACGTCTTCTGCCGTTTTTATCAGGCCGATTTGGCTTTCTATATCGTAACTTTCAATAGATCCAATCATTTTGTTCCTTTACGCTTCTGCCGTGGTTGGATCAATCATCGTTTTAATTTCAGCCACAGAATTAGCGGGGAAGCCACCTTGTTCTGCATGCGCTCTAACAGTCGCTTCATCAGGTGCGATATAAACACAATACACTTTATTGTCGGTTACATAACTTTCTACCCATTGAATTTTAGGGCCCATCTCAGACAGAATGCCGCATGATTTTTGCGATATACCTTGTAAATCTTTAGCCGTTAAAGCTCCTGCACCTGGAATTTCTCTTTCTATAATATATTTTGGCATGTCAACGCTCCTCAGTTATGGTTGAATAAGTACCGCATGGGGTTATTATTTTGATTTTAAAAGCCTATGCGTCCGCGAATAATATGACTCCGAGTCTGATTTTGTCAAAGACTATTTAAAAACACATCTAGATAACTATGCGATTTATTGACTGTTTTGTACTGAGTACATGCTAAAATTCTAAAATACGCCTATTAATAAGCGCTATCAGTTAGGTAAGTACTCTAGAACTAATAACGACTTTTTTTACTTTAATAAACTAAATCCATGAAAACACCGTTAACAGACATCAAAAAAGCCTTAGAAAATACCTTGCTCAATGACGGTCCCATGGAGCAACTCTTATATGAATATGAGTTCGAAGAAATTCTGCCTGAATTAGTTGAGACTTTAAGTGAAGATAAAGATGATTACCTCTACGCCATTACCACACACAAAAATGATATTACCGGTACTGAAGATACTGCAATGGTGTTAATTACAGCCACTGGGGAAACGCATATTAACGAATTAGCGCGGGATAAACTGAAAGAAATATGGGATGGTGCTTATATTAGAAATATGAAACAACTTATTCCCGATTACGCCAAACAACTTCATGAAGGTGATTTACCGATGAATGGCCTTAAAATAGTGCATTAAGGCGAATACATTTACTATCGAGATCCAAATAAAGCCGAGCCAATACGCACAATAGTTGCACCTTCGGCTATTGCCGCATCTAAATCAGCACTCATCCCAAAAGAATAAGTATCGAGTGCTGAATTGTTTAATTCTGCAACGGCTTGATGCAAAATTCTAAAAGGCTGGCGTTGTTTTTCAAAATCTAACTCTGGCTCTGGCACTGCCATCACACCGCGTAAAATTATATTGGGTAAGCTAGCTATTGACTGACTCAGCTCAGCCAATTCTGCTAATTTAATACCTGATTTAGTGTGCTCACCGCTGATATTAACTTGTAAACAAATATTTAAAGGAGGCAAAATGCTAGCGCGTTGATCACTTAAGCGTTTAGCAATTTTAAAACTATCGACACTATGCACCCAAGAAAAGTGGTTAGCGATTAACTTGGTTTTATTGGATTGAATAGGCCCAATAAAATGCCAGGTAATGTCGTATGCGCCTAACTCTTTTTGTTTACTGAGGGCTTCTTGGCAATAATTCTCGCCAAAATGCCGTTGCCCTGCTTGATAAGCCTCTGCAATCGCTTGTGCTGGTTTCGTTTTACTCACTGCCAGTAATAAAACCTCTCTCGGTAAGCGGGCATAACGCTTTTCAGCTTGAGAGATTTGAGCCAGAATCTCATTGAGTTGGTTTTTGATCATAATTCACTTGCTATAAAAGAGTAACTTACAAATCCTTAGATGACCTATTTAAAGCTTAAGCACGCCATAATAAACAGACTTGATTTAAGGATTAATTCTAGCTGATATTAAACAATGACAGTAATAATTGCACTGGATTAGCCAAAAAAGCTTAAAAATAACGGCTTGATGTACATAAAAAAAGCCAAATGAGCAAACATTTGGCTTTTTAAATACCTTAATAAAACGCTGTTTACAAAACGACAATGCTCAGTGGCTCAGTCCAAACGCCTACACCATTAGTGCCAATACCTCTGACTCGCACCCAATACGTATGTTTGGATACTAAATGATCCAAGTGTATATGGGTTGCAGCCGTAGATGTCATAACATATTTCCAATTAGCCTCAAGCAATGGCTCTAATTCTGTTAGTTGAACCTCATAACTACCGGCACCCTCTAATCGAGTCACTTTAATAACCAAAGTACCGGTTAATGCACCTCGTGTAACCTGAAAATCAGCAGGTGCGGGCAGAGGATCAACCCCACTAGTCCGACTTGGATCACGACGTAAATCATAACCCGTCGTTTCTAACTTAACGACATTACCCTGCGCTAATAACTCAAAATAACCCGCCAATTGTTTCAGCATATTGGTTAAATTTAAACGACGCGCTTGCCTTAAAGCCACTTTAGCAATGTCCTTACTTAAAGACTCATGATAAGCCACTTCGTAATCCGCTTGAGCGGCGGTAAACGTCATTAAAGAAGGAACCTGTGGTAACCACGGCTGTGGATAATTAATATTAGACGTAACAGATGACACGATAGTGCCGGATTTAGCCAAAAAGTCTGGCTCACTTAATTGATCAAAAGCAATTACTAGTTTTGCTTGCATAGCAAACTCCTATCAGTGAAAAGGATTTAAAACCGAGCATAACTTTAAAAATCAGTTGACTAATAGGGCATTTAAACTGAGACTGGGTTATGATCGCTTCTAAAAAGGTCACAGCCTCAACTTAGAGTCTAGACTAGTTTGCGATTAATACCTAGTAATAATAATTAATTAACCCAAAAAGCGTTCGTCACCCGCGCAATTGGTGAGAGTAAGGATCCTCGTACAACGGGGCAAGGTTCGCGATAATACAGGACAAATATCGTCGGACTAAGGAGCAAAGATCGCGATAATACAGGGCAAGTATCGTCGGACTAAGGAGCAAAGATCGCGATAATACAGGGCAAGTATCGTCGGAC
>CAJADF010000086.1 GCA_903938485.1 uncultured Methylococcaceae bacterium | reverse complement strand
TAAACCTATACATTAATTACGGGACATATTGTTCGATGGGATCTGAAAAGTTATAAAGATTGAGTTTATTAGCTTCTGGGCTGGTTGCCGCCGCTTTGAAAATATGCTCTTTTTTATGCCCTAAATTAGTAAGAACACCTTTAGTACCGGACACAACTTTACTATGCCAGTCGGCATCATTTTCTGGAGCGGGTAAGGTAGTATATAAAATGAGGTACTCTGTGGCTTTTGGGTCAGAGCTAATTTCGTAGCCGGCTTCACCTGGATTATTGCCAAAATGCATTTTCAAGGTTGGCGCATCTAAAATACCCACCGGAGTTGGCAAGCTTGTGAGATCAAGTCCAGATGATTGTAGTTTAACTAAGTCATTTCCGGCTGTTAAATTAACGTAGTTAGCCAATGAGCTTAAAGCGTCTGTAAGATCAACGCGAGCAGCATTTTTATTAGCTGTATCAACTTTGTTACCATCAACTGTCTTTAATAAGGCGGCTGAATACAGCGTGATTAAGTTTTGGATAACACCTAATGTCGGTTTGGGATCGGGGTAAATGGGGTTAGTAGTCATATTACTAACGATGTGTTGAGCATAATTAGTAAGCTCATTATCCTTAATACGTTCAGAACTGGTCCGTGCTTTTTGTTTCATAAATCCCTCGAAATACCCTAATTGGGCGTGGTAAATTTGAAATAGTTACAACATGGGCGCAACAAGCAGATGAGTTTTAATGTTACCGTAGAGAGTATAGGCGCATTTCAAATAAAGACACTATAAATAGTATTTTTTATGAAAATAATTTATTATTTACCCCGTAACAAACTATAAGATACTGATTTTATTGAAATATATAAATAAAATAACTCTTTCTCTGCTACAGATAATGCTTTGGTTGCAATAGATAGGGTGTTGTTCAGTCTGGAGTGCCCCACTCTAGACTGAACAACACCCTATCTGTTTTAAAGTGGGGCACTTTAAGCAATTCAAACTTTAGTTATGTTAGCGAGAGCTACTTTAAAGCAGATGGCACCCTATTTACCTTAAAGTGGGGCGCTTTAAAGTAAACGAGCCTTTATCTGCCATAAAGTAGGTCACTCCAGAGTAGCTAAAGCTTGAAACCAAGGTTATTAAATTAGAGAGAATTTGATCTACTTCTTGATCAAGTTAATTTTAATAACTATTTTCTTTGCCCGCTATTAATAATTCTTCAATAAAATGTTTGCTGTATTGAGGTAAATAATTGTGTTTTAAATAAGCAATCTTAGTGCTTGAGCTAGAAATTAAATGCGATAAATCTCTTGCTACTAAGTCTTTATCAACGATCGGATCATATGCCATCCCCGCAATTAAGCCAACTCCCAATCCTAATCGTACATAGGTTTTAATCACATCTGTATCTGATGCGGCTAAAATAATATCCAATTCTAAATTGGCTTGGTTAAAGGCGTTTTCGATATTTGACCGACCCGTATAACCAAAACTGTAGGTTAGAATAGGGTATTGCGAAATGCGCTCTAAGGTAATTGGACCTTCTGCTAATGGGTGGTCATGGGGCACTACGATGGAGTGATACCATCTATAACAGGTCTCAAGTATTAAATCAGGTACTAAATCTACGCGTTCTGTACAAATAGCGACATCAGCCTTTCGATTATGTAGTTGATCAATAAGTTGTTCAGGTGAAGCTTGCACCATGTAGATATTAACTCCAGGATACTTTTCTCTAAAGCGTGCAATCGGTTTGGGTAGAAAATATTTCGCTTGCGTATGGGTGGTCGCAATATGCAAGGTGCCTTTATTACTGTCTAAAAAGTCAGCGGCTATATGTTGGATATTCGCTTTAGCTCTATTGATAGTAGCGACTTCGTCCATAATACTTATGCCTAAGGAAGTCATTCCAACCAATTTTTTGCCTTGGCGTTCAAATAAGGGTGACCCCAATTCGGCTTCAAATAACTGTAATTGTCGACTCACAGCAGATTGCACAATGTGCATTTTTTCAGCTGCTTTAGATAAGTTTAAGTTGGTTTCTTGCAGAACTCGTAGTAGTTCAATTTGGCTTAAATTCATAGTTTAGTGAAACCAGTGTGCATGGCGAATCTTTAATTTGACGACATCGCCAATTCTAAGGGCCAAAGTTTTAAATTGTTCTTTAGGCATTTCAGCAAAGAGGGGCTTACTTGAATGATGCGGATCATTCTTTACTAATTCAAGCCGAATAAGAGCCCCTAGGTGTTGCCAGTCTTTCAAGGTCGCGGTTGCGTCTTGGTGACTTTCAGATTTTTCAATCAGAATATCATGCGGACGTACGTGAGCAATTCTTCCAGTACTGTTGGTGTTAATAATACCCACATTTCTTAACCACTCATTATCATGCTCATCCAAATCGAATACGTTGGTTTGGCCAATAAAGCGTGAGACAAAAGCATTAGTGGGGTTATCGTAAATCTCACTAGGTGAGCCTTGTTGTTCAATATGCCCATGATTAAGCACGACCACTTGACTCGCGACTTCCATTGCCTCTTCTTGATCGTGCGTTACAAAAATGCTGGTCACGTTAAGATCATGATGTAGGTTTCTTAGCCATAAGCGTAAGTCTTTTCTAACGCTGGCATCTAGTGCCCCAAAAGGTTCATCAAGTAATAATACAGAAGGTTCTACAGCCAAGGCGCGGGCCAATGCGATACGTTGGCGCTGACCTCCTGATAATTGGTCTGGATATCTATCATGTAACCAGTCTAATTGTACTAAATCTAATAGAGCATGCACTTTTTTCTTAATCACTTCATTGCTAGGTCTGCTATGCCGAGGTTTTACCCTTAAGCCAAAAGCCACATTTTCAAATACTGTCATGTGACGAAATAAAGCGTAATGTTGAAAAACAAAACCAATGCCGCGTTGACTCACATTTTGACTGGTTTTATTTTCACCATTAATAATAACGCTACCTTTGTCGGTATGTTCTAAGCCGGCAATGATTCTTAATAAGGTGGTTTTTCCGCAACCAGAAGGGCCTAATAAGGCGACCAATTCACCTTCAGGCACCTCTAAGTTGATATTATGTAGAGCAGCAAAACTGCCAAAATTCTTACTGATATCAGAAAGTAAAATACTCATAGTAAAATCTCAAATGTTTTAATAGTCTTAAAGCGTTGGGCTTTGTTGACGAATGTTTAGGTATTTTTAATAGTTGGTTATTGCTGTTAAAGGGCTAAGTACTATCTAGTTGCTTGCTTCCATTCAAGGAATGTTTTTAATATCAGAGTGACAATGGCCAAGCCAGCTAGAATAGATGCACTCGCAAAAGCTCCAATAACATCGTAATCGTTATAACTAACTTCGACATGTAGAGGTAGGGTGTTTGTCATGCCTCTAATATGTCCAGAAACCACTGATACTGCGCCAAACTCTCCCATGGCTCGGGCATTGCAAAGTAGAACGCCATAGAGTAATGCCCATTTAATATTGGGTAATGTCACTGAGAAAAAAGTTCTCCAACCACTGGCGCCTAATGATAGTGCGGCCTCTTCTTCTTGATGCCCCATCTCTTGCATTAATGGAATCAATTGTCTTGCGACAAATGGAAAAGTAATAAAGATCGTGGCTAATATAATTCCCGGAGCAGCAAATATTATTTTTATATCATGTGCCATTAACCATTCACCAAACCAGCCTTGCGCACCAAATAGTAAAACAAATATCAAACCAGAAATAACCGGAGAGACTGAAAAGGGGAGGTCGATTAACGTTGTTAATAAACTTTTTCCGGGAAAATCAAAACGAGTAATTGTCCAAGCCGCTGCTACACCAAAAAGAGTATTTAGAGGAACCGTCACTAAAGCAACAGTTAGGGTAAGCTTTATAGCAGCTAAGGTGTCTGGCTGTGCTAAAGCTGAAAAGTAGGCGGTTATTCCTTTAGAGAAGGCCTGAAAAATAACCAGTCCTAATGGAACGCAAATAAATAAACTAATAAAAGCAATAGATATAGTGATAAGTATGCATCTAACCCATACTGGATCTTGAGTTGTACTGGATTTATTAACAACTTTTGCATTTTTAATTTGTTGAATATGTGAGCTCATAAAAAATATCCTTTTACAACTGTCCTGAGCGCTTACGAGCCCAATATTGAAGTAAGTTTATGACGAGTAATAATAAAAAAGAGATAACTAGCATAGTGAGCGCGATAGCTGTCGCTCCAGGAATATCAAATTGCTCTAACTTAATAACGATTAATAGCGGCACGATTTCAGAAACATAAGGGATGTTGCCGGCTATGAAGATAACAGAACCATATTCACCAACGCCACGAGCAAAAGACAGTGCAAACCCCGTTAATAAAGCCGGAAAAATGTTAGGAAAAATAATTTTTGTAAAGACTTGCCAGCGTGTTGCGCCTAGACTTGACCCTGCTTCTTCCATACTGGTTTCAAACTCTAGTAGGACGGGTTCGACTGTCCGAACTACAAAGGGGATGCTAATAAAAATTAGGGCGATGACAATACCTAAGGGTTTAAAGGCAACTTGAATGCCAAATATAGATAATAAAAATTTACCCAAAAGACCGCTGGGTTGGAATAGAGTGGCTAAGACAATACCTGCAACCGCTGTAGGTAAAGCAAAGGGTAGATCAATAAGGGCATGAAAGATATTCTTACCAAAAAAAGAATATCTTACTAATACCCATGCAGTAATAAAGCCAAAAATGCTAGCTACGGCAGCGGCAATAAGTGCTGCTGTGAAGCTAACTTGAAATGAAGATAATATGCGTTTGCTGGTAATGATATGGATATAATCATCCCAAGTAAGTTTAAAACTTTCAAAAATCAATGTGCTCAGCGGGATTAAAACGATCAAACTTAAGTACAGTAGAGTGAACCCGATAGTAGGTCGGAATCCTGGCATAACGGTTTTTTGTGACATTATCTATCCTTTAGTAAACTTTATTAACGCGCCTAATCATCTTAGCGAAAATAATGATATTTAATTCTTTTTATAAAGTTTAATTAGATTTCTTATGATAATGAAACGACAATTTCAGATATTAATATCTAAATAAATGATACTTTTTGCAACGATGATTTAAATGCACCAGTAAGCAATGATAAAGGTTGAAAAATGAGAGATAAAGTTTTAACAGAACTTGCCAAGGCTTTCAAAAGGTAAGTTAAATTTTTAATTATTATTTTCAAATAGTGGATAATATTTTTTATAGGTATAGCAAGGGTTGCTAAAGCTTTAATTGATCTTGGTAAGGATATAACTCACCTTGCTAAAGGTTTAATTCTCCTTGTTAAAGAGAGTTGAAGTTTAGGTAAGGGTTTTTAAAGCCTTGAAAAGCTGAGTCAAAGCTTAACGAGATAAGATGTTGCTTCTGGGAGGGACTGCTACCGCTTTCTCACGTATTGTGAGAGCATAAAAAAGGGTGAACCTAAAGGGGTTACCCTTTTTGTGTTATTGCCTCTGGTTTATTGCTTATTTGCCGGCAGCGTATATTTGATCAAACACCCCATCATCAGCAAAGAACTTGGATTGAGCTGCATTCCAGCCGCCAAATAGATCAATTTTGAATAATTCTAACGATTTAAATTGTTTAGCATATTTAGCAGCAATTTCTGGATCCGTTGGTCGATAGAAGTTTTTACCAATAATTTCTTGGCCTTCCTTACTGTATAAGTGATTTAAGTACTCCGTTGCCACTTCTGTGGTCCCGTGTTTACGGGCAATGTCTTCAACAACGGTAACGGGTGGTTCGGTTAAAATGCTCAAAGACGGCGTTACTATTTCATACTTATCTTTACCAAATTCATCAAGCACCATGTATGCTTCATTTTCCCACGTGATTAAAACATCACCAATTTCACGTTCTACAAAACTAGTTGTTGAGCCTCGAGCCCCCGTATCTAAGACAGCTGCATTTTTAAATAACTGGGTCACGAAATTTTTTGCAGTGGCTTCGTCATTGTTATTGTGCTTAAGTGCATAACCCCAAGCGGCTAAAAAGTTCCAACGAGCACCACCTGATGTTTTAGGGTTAGGTGTTACGATACTGACATTCGGTTTAACGATATCGTTCCAATCTTTAATACCTAAAGGATTACCTTTACGAACGATAAAAACAATAGTTGAGGTATAAGGTGCGCTATTGTTAGGTAATAATGTTTGCCAGTTTTCTGGAATCAATTTACGTTTTTGATACAGTTGGTCTACGTCATAAGCTAGGGCTAAGGTCACTACATCTGCTTCTAGGCCTTCTAATACAGCTCTGGCTTGTTTTCCACCGCCACCATGTGATTGATTGACTGTTACATCATCACCAGTTTTAGCTTTCCAATATTTAGCAAACACTGGGTTATATTCTTTATAAAGCTCTCGTGTTGGATCGTAAGATACATTTAAAAGATTAATTTCTTTTGCTTGAATGTTAGTTGTTGCTGATAGCGACAATGCAGTCACAAAGATCAGCTTAAAAAGATTTTTTTTCATATAAAACTCCTAGATTAGCTTATTAAAATGATAGTTGAAAGCGGGTAGCAAAAACTTGTTCTATTGCACGATTACCGATGTGTTTACTATCTTTTCCTGAGCCGCCATCAAAAGATACTTGTTCATAATCGGCTCTTATCAATGCATAGCTATTAAGATACCAGTTAACACCTAATGTCCAGGCAGTTGCATGATTAGCCGCCTTACTGTTATCTAAAAGTTGAAAAGTGTTTTTATCGATGTCTATTTCTGACCAACGAGCGGCCAGTTGCCAAGCCCCCCAGGTTCCCTTGACAGGATCAAAGTTTTGAATAGGTTTGATAGCGCCAAAACTATTATCTTCACCCGTAATGACATAAGAGGTTAGAACTTGCCAAGCTTTGTTTTCTTGTTCTATGTTGATTGAATCTCCTGCTTTATTTTTACCACTCAGTTGCTGAGTGGATATCGCATATTCGCCCATTAAGCCAAAAGGCCCAGTGTACCAATAAGCTTGGGGATACAGGCGATTTCGATTGCCATCAGATGTTAGAACATTACTGGGGTCTTTGTTAAGCGTTTTGGTATAGTCAAGATATTTAGTTCTTCCTAAAGGTGTTGCTTGATCTTTAAGCGTTTGGGCATTTGAATCGCCAAATGAACCAGCTAAGCCAACACCTAATCCCTCTAAGACTGTATTCGTGTGTTGAAACGGGTGTGAAAAAATACGCCCTACAAACTCTTTACTGTCATAACCTGCTTTACCTTCGTTATTAGGGCTGCCATCATCTCCAGATCCATTATCTACACCTATCTGATAGGTTAAAAAGTTTTTAGTATCTATAGGGCCTGGTACTGATTCTGCTGTATATCCTGGTTTTCCAAAAGCTCCATGAATTTGTATGCCTACATCTCGGTTACTCGCTAAATAGGTTGGAAATGCTCTTTCAAGAAATGTACCATCTGAATCGCCCTGTAAGCGCTCAAGACTGATTGATGATTTAAATTTACCCACTAATAAATTTATTGCCGGGTCGTAGGCATAGTCAATGTAAGCATCTGGCAAAATGTTGCTGCTAGCTGCAAAATCAGGCATGATTTTGTAGTAGATGTTTTTAAATACATAGCCTTCAACCCAGAATCGCGCTTGTTTTAAATCAAAGGAGTCTGTGCTTTTGTTCAAGTCATCTTCGCTAAAGAAACGTCCATCAGCTTGGACGGCACCTCGAATTCGGACCTGATGTTTTTTGTCATTGGAACTTATCTTAAATCCGTTGTCACCGGCTTCAAAAATGGGTAATTTTTGAAAACTGTTGGTTGTCACTTCATCCTGAACTTCTAGTTTGCGTTGTAAGGTATTTACCTTACGATTAAGTTTATCTATTTCTGTAGACGAAATGGAATTGGGTGCCGTTGCCACCGGGATGGGGTCGCTAATCGCTTTATTTGTTAAAGTGGTTGCTTTATCAAGTTGTTCTAATCGACGTTCAAGTTGATCCATTTTTGCTAAACGATTTTCAAGTTCATGGATACGCTTTTCTAAAGCAGCAGTATCTGCCCCTTTAGCGCTTGAGACGCCTAATATTGTAAAATTGATTGCAATTGCTAATGCGGTTTTTTGTAATTGATTCATATTGTGAGCTCTTTTACTTAAATTATCGGTTGTCTAGTGAGTCCGCTAATTTTTATTTTAGTTTGACTCGCCTTTGTTGGGGTAGAGTGATGCAACATTAATTATTTTGCATCGAAGCGAATTTTTTCCTTTCGCTCAATTTGAACAATTTTTCCATCATGGATTATTATTTCTAATGACCCAAAGCGGATACCTTGTAAGATTGAGGTGATGTGATTAATCATTTCAATCTTTACTTGCGTTTGCTTGGTATTGTTGGTATTTAAAGTCATCCTGTATCTCTATAGCTTTTACTGATTTAAAATAGATTCAGTTCCTAATTCTGGTATGCACTATAGCAGTGAATTTTTAGAACATTTAATGATGGTTTTTCATATCGATATCTGATTTTTAGAAAAATGACTGCCGTGATAGTTATGAAACGGGGTGATTTTGAGGGTATTTTGCTTTCCTTCGACGCATAAAAAAGCCTCCTTAGGTTTTTACACCCAACGAGGCTTTTTTGTGGTTTTTAGGTTAGAACGAGGCTTGCTGATTTAAGAAAGACCTAATACATCTTGCATATCAAACAAGCCGTTAGGCTTATCTTTTAACCAGACGGAAGCTCTAATGGCACCATTAGCAAAAGTCATACGACTCGTGGCTTTGTGTGTAATTTCTACGCGCTCACCTTCGTCAGCAAACATAACGGTATGATCACCAACAATATCTCCGGCTCTAATTGTAGAAAAACCAATGGTTTTTCGGTTTCTTTCGCCGGTATTACCTTCGCGACCATAAATTGCACAGTCTTTTAGGTTACGTTCCAAAGTATCCGCAATCACTTCACCCATGCGTAAAGCCGTGCCGGAGGGTGCATCTACTTTATGTCTATGATGGGCTTCTATGATTTCAATATCGGTATAATCACCCATTACCTTAGCGGTCATTTCAAGTAATTTGAGCGATAGATTGACGCCTACACTCATGTTGGGTGCCAGTACTATCGCCACGTCATTAGCTGCCTTAGCAATGCTGGCTTTTTGATCTTCTGTATAGCCAGTCGTACCTATGACTATTTTTTTACCCGCTTTTCGACACGTTTCTATAATGTCCATAGAGGTGTCTGGGCGCGTAAAATCAATTAACACGTCAAATTGATCAAGTACCGCACTTAAATCATCAACAACGGCGATGCCCAAGGTGCCAATGCCAGCTAAGTCGCCTGCATCTTTATGAATAGCGGCACTGCCTGGGCGAGAGACCGCAACCGATAATGTGGTTTTGTCGGCAAGAACGGCGGCTTTAATAAGGCATAAGCCCATGCGCCCAGATGCGCCAACAACTGCAATTCGTATCATGACTTAACCCGTTAAGTTATTAAAAAAGTTTTTAACGCCATCTACCCACGTATGTTCTTGTGGGCTGTGATGTTTGCCACCACTTGATAAAGATTCACCTAATTTTTCAATGAGGGCTTTTTGATCTTTAGTGAGCTGGACAGGAGTCTCAATTTTTACTTTACAGATTAAATCACCAATTGGACCGCCGCGAACCTGTTTAACCCCTTTGCCACGTAATCTAAAAGATTTACCGGTTTGAGTTTCAGGCGGAATGGATAGTTTAACTTCACCGTTTAAAGTAGGGACTTGTATCGCATCTCCTAAACAAGCTGTGGTAAAACTAATGGGTACTTCACAATATAAGTTAGCGCCATCACGGGTAAAGATTGCGTGATCTTTTACACGGACTTCGATGTAAAGATCGCCCGATGGGCCACCGCGTTCACCGGCTTCACCTTCGCCACTTAAGCGAATTCTGTCGCCTGTATCCACACCCGCAGGAATCTTAGCAGAGAGGGTTTTGGTTTCTTGCACACGGCCATCACCGTGGCACGAGTTACAAGGATCTTTAATTTGTTTGCCTGTACCACGACAAGTCGGGCAGGTCTGCTGTACAGAGAAGAAACCTTGCTGCATGCGAACCTGACCATGACCGTGACAGGTTGTACAGATAACAGGGTCGGTGCCTTTTTTTGCACCTGTGCCTGTACATACTTTACACGTGACTAATACAGGCACTCGAATTTTAGTTTCTGTGCCGCTAACGGCTTCTTCTAAGGATAAATCTAGGTTGTAACGTAAATCAGAACCACGTTGAGCGGTGCTGCGTTGTTGTCTGCCTCCGCCGAAAATATCCCCAAATACATCACCAAAGACGTCACTAAAACCTTCTGCACCACCGAAACCACCAGGACGTCCACCCATTGAAGGATCGATACCTGCATGACCAAATTGGTCATAAGCTGAACGCTTTTTGGGGTCTGATAGTACTTCGTAGGCTTCTTTAATTTGTTTAAACTTGACTTCAGCCGCTTCAGGATTGTCAGCGTTTCTATCGGGGTGATATTTCATCGCCAAACTACGATAACTTTTTTTGATCTCTGCATCGCTGGCGTTTTTATCAACGTTGAGCAGTTTGTAAAAATCTTCTTTTGTTGCCATGTTTCAATCCGCTCCTAAGAGTGTTCAGGAGATTAAGCATTGCTGCGAGGTTATGAGAAACCGCTAGCTAAAATAGCGCGGTAATTTGCTATAAAATCTGTTTCATTGAAGCTTAATGTAGAAAGCAGGTTAGGGCAACTATTAAAGCCCTAACCTGCTTATTTACTAAGATTGATGTTTACGCTCAATCAGAAAGCTTGTATCGATTGAATTAGTCTTTTTTAACTTCTTCAAACTCAGCATCAACAACATTATCATCTGCATGTGCAGAAGATGCACCTTCTGCTTGATGCGCTTCACCACCTTCTGCGCCTGCTTTTTGAGCGTAAGCACGTTCAGCTAGTTTGCCTGCTAATTCAGTTAGTGCGGTTGTTTTAGCTTCGATGTCGTCTTTGTCGTCGCCTTTAACCGCTTCTTTTAAGGCTTCAAGACCACTCTCAATGCCCGCTTTTTCGTCTGCATCTACTTGATCAGCAAATTCTTTAAGTGATTTTTCAGTTGCGTTAATCATGCCTTCTGCATGGTTACGTGCATGAACTAATTCAGTTAATTTACGATCTTCATCCGCATGCGCTTCAGCATCTTTAATCATACGATCAACTTCTTCATCAGATAAACCACTTGAGGCTTTAATAACAATCGATTGTTTTTTACCTGTCGCTTTATCTTTAGCCGATACGTTTAAGATACCGTTTGCATCGATGTCAAAAGACACTTCAATTTGTGGCACACCACGAGAAGCAGGTGGGATGTCTGCTAAATCAAATCGACCTAATGATTTATTTGCTGCCGCTTTTTCACGTTCACCTTGTAGTACATGAATAGTTACTGCCGTTTGGTTATCTTCTGCAGTGGAGAATACTTGTGCTGCATTGGTTGGGATAGTGGTGTTTTTTTCAATTAACTTAGTCATAATGCCACCCATTGTTTCGATACCTAGAGACAATGGAATAACGTCTAATAATAAGACGTCTTTAACGTCACCCGCTAATACACCCGCTTGAATCGCTGCGCCTAAGGCAACCGCTTCATCTGGGTTAACGTCTTTACGAGGCTCTTGACCAAAGATGTCTTTAACCATCTCTTGAACTTTTGGCATACGTGTTTGACCACCTACCAAAATAACGTCGTTAATTTCTGTTGCTTTAACGCCCGCATCTTTAAGTGCCATTTCACAAGGGCCTTTTGTGCGGTTAATGAGTTCTTCTACTAAAGACTCTAATTTTGCACGGGTTAATTTAACGTTTAAATGTTTAGGGCCTGTTGCATCAGCAGTGATGTACGGTAAGTTAACGTCAGTTTGTTGGCTTGAAGACAATTCAATTTTTGCTTTTTCTGCCGCTTCTTTCAAACGTTGTAATGCTAATGGATCATTGTGTACGTCTACGCCGCTTTCTTTTTTAAATTCAGATGCAAGGAATTCAATAATTCTTGAATCGAAATCTTCACCACCTAAGAAGGTGTCACCGTTGGTTGATAATACTTCAAATTGATGCTCACCATCAATTTCAGCAATTTCGATAATAGAGATATCAAAAGTACCGCCACCTAAATCATATACGGCAATTTTAGTATCGCCTTTCGGTTTATCCATACCAAAAGCTAATGCTGATGCTGTTGGCTCGTTGATGATACGTTTAACTTCTAAGCCTGCAATACGGCCAGCGTCTTTAGTCGCTTGACGTTGAGAATCGTTAAAATAAGCAGGGACCGTGATAACAGCTTCTGTGACGGTTTCACCTAAATACGCTTCAGCATCTTTTTTTAACTTCATCAAGATACGGGCTGAAATTTCAGGAGATGCCATTTTTTTACCATGGACTTCTACCCATGCGTCACCGTTTTCTGCTTCAACGATGTTGTAAGGTACCATTTTGATGTCTTTTTGAACCGCGTCGTCTTTAAAGCGACGACCGATTAAACGTTTAATAGCGAAAAGTGTGTTTTTAGGGTTGGTAACCGCTTGGCGTTTTGCTGATTGGCCTACTAACACTTCATCATCACTGCTAAAGGCAATGATAGACGGGGTTGTACGAGCACCTTCACTGTTTTCAATTACTTTTGCAACACCGTTTTCTAATACGGCTACACACGAGTTTGTTGTTCCTAAATCTATGCCAATTATCTTAGCCATTGAGTTCTCCAGAATAAATTTGTTTTAGTTATGTAAAAAGTTGTTTGCTATATGGGGGCTGTTTTATGGTGTTCAAGCCTATTAATTATTTTGTGGTGCTTTTGCTACCACTACCATTGCAGGGCGAAGTAAGCGACCATTTAAGGTGTAACCTTTTTGGAATACATTAACAACCGTATTCGGTTCTGCACCTTCTACTTCTTGCATCAGCATGGCTTGGTGATGTTCGGGGTTAAAAGCTTGTCCTATTGGATCCACTGCTACGATGTTAAATTTCGTGAATAAGGCTTCGAATTGCTTAATGGTTAACTCGCTACCTTCACGAAATTTTTGAACCTCTTCGCTGTCGCCAGTTGCGGCTTGTAGGCCGAGTACGACACTGTCAAATACGGGTAATAGCTCTTTACCAAAGTTTGTTAGCGCAAATTTATGTGTGTCTTCTAAATCTTTTTGAGTTCTTCTTTTTAGATTTTCCATTTCTGCTTGAGTGCGTACCGCTTTGTCCCAAGCTTCATGGGCTTTTTGTTTGGTTTCTTCTAATTCTTGTTTGAGCTCTTCAACTGTATATTCGTGTTCTGTAACTTCAGTATGAGAATCTTCTGCTTGCTCAGATTCGGCTTCTACTTCAATTTGTGTCTCAGGTAGTTCCTGATCATTACTCATGTTATGGATCCTTAAGTGGTTTTAATAGTGTGCTTTAGGGCACAGATAAAAAGTTGTAGCTATTATGGGGTCGATGTTTTTGGATTCAAGGCGGCGCCTAATAATTTTGCTGTGACATCGACATAGGGGATGATTTTTTCATAAGACATGCGGGTTGGGCCTATAACACCTAAGACACCAACAATCTCATCATTAACAGAATAAGAGGAGGTGACTAGGCTGCATTGATCAAAGGCTTGATAGCCTGATTCTTTACCAATAAAAATTTGAACGCCATCGGCTTTCATGGATTGATCTAATAAGTGGATAACATCACTTTTGTGACTAAAGGCTTCAAAGAGGCTTCTGAGGTGGTTTCGGTCAGATAGTTCAGAAAAGCCCATTAAGTTGGTTTCACCGCTTAGAATATAATCATTTTTTTGATGGCCCGCTTCAAACGTTAATGTCGCTATTTTTAGCGCATCTAACATAGCTTGGTTAGTGCGTTCTTGTTCTTGTTGTAAATCTTTTAAAAGTGCAGATTTAACAGCGGCTAAACTATGTCCAGCATAGAGAGAGTTAAGGTAGTTAGCCGCTTGTTGGAGTTCTGCAGGACTAAATACTTTATCGGTGTGAATGACTTTATTGTGTACTTCTTGTTCGTTAGTCACAAAGATAACGAGTACGCGATTATGCGATAAAGGTAAAAATTCTATGTGCCTTAAATAGACAGCTTCTCTTTTAGGCATTGTAACAACGCCTGCCATATTGGTGAGTTCTGAGATTAAGCGTGAAGCGGCACCAATCATGTTATTGGGGTCATCAGTTTCTGATAAGCCTAAAGAGATTTGTGCTAAATCTTTAGCGTCTATAGGTTTTACAGTAAGAAGGCTGTCTACAAATAAACGGTAGCCGCTGACGGTGGGTATGCGTCCCGCTGATGTATGCGGAGAATGGATTAGACCTAGGTCTTCTAGGTCTGCCATTACATTTCTAATGGTCGCAGGGCTTAAATTAAGTTCGGAGTCTTTTGATAATATGCGTGAGCCAACGGGTTGGCCGTCATTAATATAACGCTCAACTAATGTCTTGAGTAATTGTAACGAACGATCATTTAAGTCTTGATTATTAAGGCTCACTGTAATTCCTGAAAGGCTAAATTAGCACTCTTGATGGATGAGTGCCAATTAAGAAAAATAACAGTTCAGGACTTTAATGTCAATAAACAGTCAATTCATACGAATTTAATGAAAACGGTGTTATTAGTCTAGGTATTCAAAAACAGTTACGATCTGTTTTATGCCTGGCTGAAGTTTAGTTAAATTGATAACTACTTTGCCTTCGTCTCTTTGTACTAATCCCATTAAATAAACTACGCCATTTTCGGTAATGATTTTTAAAGTGTTTGGATCAAAGTCATGCATTGATCTGATTTGTTTGAGTGCTTTTTTTACGGTTTGTGTAATGAGTAGGTCGTTTTCCTGTGATCCTAAGTCGCTAGGTTCAGCAATGCTTAGGTGGTCATGAATGAGTTTTACATTTTTAATAACTTGAACTGTGGCAAGAACTTTTGTTTTTAATGCTTCTGAAGGGGCTTCACCCGTGATGAGTGTCGCGCCATTGTATGCATTAATGTTAATGTGGCAATATTGTTTTATATCTGGGTCGTCGTTTAGTTCTTCGTAAGCATCTGATTCGATTTCATTGTCGGATACAATGATATTGTGAGTTCGTCTGTCTTTTAGTAAGTCTTCTGCTTGAACTGGGGTTGATGTATTGGAAACGGTTGCACATGCATTGAGTAAAACGGCATTGATTAAAGTTGTGATTAGCAAAAATATTTTCATAGATAACGTAAGCCACGATAAGTTTAATAAAATGATTAACCAAAGATTTGGTGATCAATTAAATCACACAAACAATGAGTGATTAAAACATGAGTTTCCTGAATACGAATGCTGGAGTTTAAGCTAACCCGAATTTCAATGTCGGTTTCTTGGAGTAATGGTGAAATTAATCCATTCTCATTTCCTGTGATAGCAATGACGGTTATTTCTTTTTCATGGGCTGATGCGATAACTTTAGCAATGTTCGCAGGGTTGTTGCCGTCATTATAGATGAGAAGGATATCACCACTTTGCCCTAATGCTCTTAATTGTTTTGAGAAAATATCATCAAACTGATAGTCATTAGCAATGGCAGTAATGGTCGCTATATCTGCGGCTAAATTGATGGCAGGTAATGATGGCCTATCTCTTTCAAATTGATTGAGCATGGCCAAAGAAAAGAGTTGAGCTGTCGTTGCAGATCGACCATTGCCACATATCAGTATTTTTTTATCATTTAATAGAGCAGAGACTATATGTTGTGAGGCATATTCAATGTGTTCTGGTAGATAAGACAAGGCTTCTTGTTGTGCTTGAATGCTGTCCGAAAAGTTATTAATGATGCGATCTTGTAGGGTCATGTGAAATTTAGTGTTAAAAAGCGTTTTTAATCCATTCTATTTTGCCATTACCAGAAATGGCAATAACATCAAAGCGTATAGCTTGATTTTTTTTTTGGGTTGATAAATAGAATTGTGTTGTTCTTATTATACGTGATTGTTTTGTAAGCGTAATGCTTTCAAGAGCGCTGCCGTAGTGATCTGATTTTCGAAAGCGAACTTCAACGATAACCAAAGAGTTTTGGTCGGTCATAATTAAATCAAGCTCACCTAGTTTACAGCGAAAATTTCTTAAAACAGGTTTAAGGCCGTGTTCAATTAGATAGTCATGCGCTTGTTCTTCTGCTTGTTCTCCTCTGATAAGGTGTGCTGTTTTAGATTTAATTTCTGAAATAGGCACTGATAATCTCCAAAGGATAATTTTATGGGGGCGTTAAAAAATAAGATACTGATATAATTTGGCTCTGTTCGAATAATTCTTTCGTTAAACTATCATGAGTTATGGTTTGACACCTTTCTTTATAGCACAGGTTTTAATAATGACCGATTCTAATGTTAATGTTTTTGGCAAATTGTATATTGTTGCAACTCCTATTGGTAACTTAGCGGATATAAGTTTTAGAGCTATAGAGGTTTTAAAGGCTGTCGCTATGATAGCGGCGGAGGATACTCGGCATGTAAAAATGCTGTTACAGCATTATGGCATCACTAATAAATTAGTTTCTTTGCATCAACATAACGAAGATAAAGCCTCGGGTGTTTTATTAGAAAAATTACGTGAAGGTTTGTCAATTGCCTTGGTTTCAGATGCGGGTACGCCTTTATTAAGTGATCCAGGCATGCCCTTAGTTAAATTGGTTAAAAAGGCCGGTTTAGATGTGGTGCCAATTCCAGGTGCTTGTGCTTTAATTACGGCGCTATCGGCGGCAGGGATGCCTGTTACGCAATTTTCATTTGAGGGTTTTTTGCCAAGAACCTCTTCTGCACGTAAGGTTTTTTTTACTGAGCGTCTTAATCTGACCAAGACGTGGGTTTTTTATGAATCCTGTCATAGGATTCTAGCTTGTTTGCAAGATATGGCAGAGGTATTGCCTTTGGATCGAGAAATTGTAATTGCCAGAGAGTTAACAAAGCTACATGAAACGATAGTTAAAATGAGTTTATCAGAAGCCTTAGCGTTGGTCTCAAACAATGAGAATATGCGTAAAGGTGAGTTTGTGATCATCGTGGATGGCGCTGAAGAAGATGATGGCAAGCAATTAATGACATCTGAGCAAGAAAAAGTTTTAAGGATTTTAATGCGTGAATGTTCTATAAAGACCGCTGTGGCTATGTGTGTTGAAATAACAGGTGTAAGAAAAAAAATATTGTACCAAGCGGCACTACTAATAGATCAAGAGAAAATATATCTCGTTTAAAACTTAAGTAAAATTAAATTGGGTAGCACTGAAAGAACAATATTTTGTCCATTCAGTGTTGTAGGTTTTGAAAATACAATACAAAATGTTTAACAGGATCAAAAAAAATCAGTTGTGCCGTCGGGTATTACGATGGACATTCTAAAAAAATAATAGCAATCAGATCAGAGCTGGTACACATAAGTTGCAGTTGTGGTGGTTTTAAATGTAATCCATACAGCTTCTCTAGTGAGTGCGTCGCCTTAAAATATTTGCCAAATACACGCCCTGCCTTTGGTGTGTTGCTTTCCTGAACATTTAACCTCGCCTAAATGATCGTCATTTAAAACAACTAATGGCAGTTTATAAAAGGGTGTGGGTTGTTTTGATTCAATAAAACCACTGCTTAAAATCTTGGTTTTATCGCCATCACACGTTATGTCTACATAATGTGTTAATCTCACATATAAGCATCCGCTTCGGCAATGTCATCCCGTAAGTGTGATTTAGAGGGGTAGTCATCATCTTCAGCGGCTATCATAGCGGTTTGGATAGTCGTAACCGCCAAATAAAATTTAACCTTTATAGCTACTAAATATTTGAATAAAATATTAAATGCGTGGATGTAGTGATACGTAAACTTAATCTCTGATAGAAAACTTTAATCGAGTTTTCTATAATCTTGAGGCTTAGGTGGGTATTAAGTGCAGTGCGTTTCTCGTCAATGTGTTGATCGAGAGGGTGAGTGTGTGATTCCTATCGCCGATAGGAAGATTGTTTTTCTAACACATAATACGAGTCGTGATAGCAGGGCTAATTCTGCGGATAGCGCGTGTGAAACGCGAATAGAATTTTGAATAACCACAAAAAAAATTAATAATTTGCGTATGGCTTAGAGCTTACACTAATTAATTTCCTCATGTGTAATTTGAGACCTTTGCACGAATCCAGTCAAAGTCAGCTATAAATGAGATAATACGCACAACATAAATGACTCTCAAAGGTATTTAAATGGCGTGGAAAAATCTAGAACAAACAACACTTGTTGATG
>CAJADF010000085.1 GCA_903938485.1 uncultured Methylococcaceae bacterium | reverse complement strand
GCAAGTGAATCACTGGACAGCCGCTTTAAATAGATTTTCTATTATGTTCGATGACAGAATTAATAATCTTTAACTAAACTCCATTTACACAAAATCTTGGATACCCTCATTAATATTGTACAAATACAACAGCTTGGGAAAATTTTCTATAAAAATCATAAATTTATTTTGCTGTTTTAAAAATAATGGTAGCTATCTAGACTCAGTGGCCTATAGTGACTGTTCCCCATGTCATTTTATAGCGAGGTTCCAAATGACTATCGTTGCAAAGCTCGACTTTATTAAACTGCCCAGTGATCTTAAACTGGTTTTCTGTAAAAACGTTTCTAGCAAATTAGCTAATCCGCTAGTTTTTCCTCAAGTTGATATTCCAATATCCACTATTAATGCCTTAATTGCCGAGTTTGAAACGGCGATAATAAATGCAAAAGATGGCAGTCATACAGCGGCTCTTCTTTTACAAGATAAAGAAAAAGAACTCGATGATATGTTTCATTTGTTGGTCAATTATGTCAATAAAGTCGCTAAAGGCAATGAGACTATTATTGTAGAAAGTGGTTTTAATCCATCAAAAGCACCTGCACCGCATCATAAAGCAGAAATAGCCGTAAAATCTGGCCTTAATAGTGGGACTGTTATTGTTGATATAAAAGCCGTTCAGGGTGCAGTGGCATACAATTTTGTGTTTAAAAAAGAAACAGACGAAGAGTATTCTGATCCTGTAACCAGGACTTATGCTCAGCATGAGTTTACGGGCTTAATCCCGGCGACTTATTACTACTTTAGTTTTAATGCTGTTACTAAAGAAGGCGTTTCTGATTACTGCGACCCTGTTCTTAAGTTAGTTGAATAAATAAAACTTCCCCCTCCTTTGGTTTGGATAAATGATCATCAAGCCAGAGGCCATCTAGTTATCATTTCCTCGTTTAATACTCGACTAATAAAAAAGCCGCTAGAGAGATTGCTATAATTAAGCAAATTTCTTTTACTGTCTTGCATTTTGCAACTTTTTAAATGTTTAAAGTTGATGAATTCGGGCGGTTTGTGGTTTTTTTTGGTAATATTTATTAACAGTTATAGGAAAGTTTTTAACATGACCAGTCTTTATTTAACATTGCAACAAGACAGTGAGCGCATTAAGGCTATAGCCCAGAGTTATAATGCCCAAAATATCCGTGTCTTTGGCTCGGTTGCTCGTGGTGAAGATTCTAGCAATAGTGATATTGATTTTTTAGTTGATTTTTTACCGGGCTCTACATTATTAGATCAAGTTGGTTTTATGGATGCTCTTTCTGCATTACTAGGGCGTAAAGTTGACATAGTTAGTGAACGTGCCCTTAATAAATATATTCGGCAAAGTGTCTTAGAAGAAGCAATATCTTTATGAAAGATCGAATGATCTTTATCGCTGCCGCCTTGGAAAGCATCGATTTAATTGAGTCGTATACAGACGGTTACGATTTAACTAGTTTTTTAAACGATAGAAAAACTCAAGATGCTGTAGTACGTAATCTTGAAGTAATTGGGCAAGCACTTAAAGATTTTGGTGTTGATGCTTTGTTGGCCACACATCCCGATATGCCATGGCGCGAAATTGCAGGCATGAGGAATGTCTTGGCGCATGAATATTTAGGTATAGATCCTGTTATGATCTGGGATACCATTCAAACTCATTTGAATAAACTTCAACAAGTCCTTGAAGAAATTATGCGTTAACTTTTTACGAAGTTGACTCTAAACCTAAAATAAACGCCCATTCTTCAGCACTCACGGGCATAACTGATAAGCGATTGCCGGGCCTGACCACGGCCATACTGACTAACTCGGGTCTGGCTTTTAATTCTTTAAGTCCAATAGTACGTGAGAATTGTCTGACAAATTTAACATCTACCATCATCCAACGTGGGTTTGCCGGGTCACTTTTAGGGTCAAAGTGATGGTCATCAGGATCAAAAGCGGTATGATCAGGGTAGCCTTCTTTAGCAATTTCCATAATGCCAACAATGCCAGGTTCATCGCAGTTTGAATGATAAAAAAACACTTGATCGCCCAACTTCATGGCGTCTCGCATCATATTTCTGGCTTGATAATTACGCACCCCATCCCATGGTTCAGTTTGGTTAGGTCTTTGATAAAGATCTTGGATGCCAAATACATCCGGTTCAGATTTCATTAGCCAGTAGTTCATGGTCGCTTAAGTGTTAATCATAAAAAGCGCTAGTTTGCCATTAAACCTTGATTAATGCACGATTTAGACGGGGTTTTTGTGGTTTGTTGCCAAATTTTATGCAAAAAAAATGCGACCTTTGGGATCGCATTTAAAAGAAGGATATAACACTCTGAATTCCTAGGAGGAGGAATTTGCATCTCAGGAGTTGGTATTATAATATCGCTATAGTCTAACAAATGGAATGTGGCAAATTGTCGCAGTTCTCTTCAAGTTCTTCTTCACCGATTAAATTACTCAGTCTGGCAAAGTCAGCCAGTGAAATAACTTCAGCGCGTAAGTTAGGATCAATCCCTAAATTGATGATAGCGTCTTCTTCAATCAGTTTTTTTAATGAATTGCGTAAGGTTTTACGGCGTTGAGAAAAGGCCTGGGTAACAACGCGGTTTAGCATCTTAAGGTTGTTAACTTCCACAGGTGGTTGAGCATGGGGCACAAGTTTGACGATAGCTGACATCACTTTAGGTGCTGGATCGAAGCTTTCTGGGGGTACGTCAAATAAGAGTTCTGTTTTGCAATAGTACTGCATCATTACACTCAGGCGGCCGTATTTTTTGCTGCCCGGTTCTGCACAAATGCGATCCACTACTTCTTTTTGCAACATAAAGTGCATGTCTTCAATACAGTTTGCATTGTCGAGTAAATGAAACATTAAAGGCGTAGAAATGTTGTAGGGTAAATTACCTATCACCCGTAGTTTTTCATTTTCTTTAGCCAGTGCAGAAAAATTAAATCTTAAGGCATCCGCGCTGTGTATTTTTAAATCAGGATAGGCTTTAAATTTATCTTTTAAAAAGGTTACTAAATCTCTATCAAGTTCTACCACTTCTAGATTCAATCCTTGGGCAAGTAAAGGTGCGGTTAAGGCTCCCATGCCGGGACCGATCTCAACCCAATGATCTTTAGTCTGAGCGTTTAGGCTAGACAGTATGCTGTAGATGATATTGTGGTCGTGTAAGAAGTTTTGACCAAAGCGTTTGCGAGGGGTGTGTGTCATGTTTTCAAGAAGATTGAGAGGTCATAATTAAGGCCGTTTTTAAAGCAAATAGCAGGCTACCTAGATTAGCTTTGCCTGTGCCTGCAAGATCTAAGGCGGTGCCATGATCAACGGATGTGCGAATAATGGGTAGGCCTAGCGTAATGTTAACAGCATTTCCAAAGCCTTGATATTTTAGTACCGGTAGGCCTTGGTCATGGTACATGGCGAGAACGGCATCAGCCGTATCTAAATATTTAGGGGTAAACAAGGTATCTGCGGGAAGGGGCCCCACTATATCCAAGCCTTGTTGTTTAAATGTGTTGATTACCGGTGTAATCACTGTGATTTCTTCTGTACCTAAATGCCCCTTCTCGCCTGCATGAGGGTTTAATCCGCAGACTAAAATTTTGGGTTTAGGTATTTTAAATCGCGTTCTTAAATCATGTTCTAAGATGCTAATAACACTGTTTAAGCATTCAGGGGTAATGGCCGCACTGATGTCTTTTAGGGGCAAGTGTGTCGTGGCTAAGGCAACGCGTAAGCCAGGTGTTGCCAACATCATAACAGGGTATCCGCCCGTTATTTCGGCAATAAATTCAGTATGACCACTAAAAGCAAAACCTGCATCATTAATAATGCCTTTATCGACCGGCCCTGTCACCATGGCATCAAAAAGCCCATCGATACAGCCTTGTGTCGCTGTGCTTAGGGTTTTTAAAACATAAGGGCTATTAAGTCGATTTGTTTTGCCACAAATGACGGGTTTAATTAGATCAACATTAAATACGGTTAAGTTGCCCGCTGCGTGAGTTGTAGCATGATCTTCTGGATTAAAGGCTTTAATTTTAATGGCAAGGTTTAATTCAAGTGCTCTTTGGCGCAATAAATCGGCACTACCAATAATAATGAGTTGGTAGGGTAAGTCTTGTTGAGCTAATTGTAAGCAAAGATCTGGACCTATGCCGGCAGGTTCACCGGGTGTGAATGCTATGCGAGTGATGTGCTGAGAACTCATGTGGCCCTGGGTATTTAAAAAGAAGTTAATTTTACAGTATATTGGCGTGATTTTTTAAAAATGACTCAGGGCTGTATTTGTCTAATTCATGCTAATAAACTGTTTCTAGGCGCAGACCATTATCTTAAATAAGGTTACAATAGGCGCATTTTTTGTAGTGGAGTTGCTTTTTTGACTAAGAAAATTATTCGCATTGCTACGCGTCAAAGTCCTTTAGCTTTATGGCAGGCTGAACATGTCGCGGCTTTGTTGACTCAGGCATTTCCGGACGTAACTGCGCAATTAGTTAAAATGGTGACGCGTGGCGATAAAATATTGGACGCCCCTTTAGCAAAAGTAGGGGGTAAAGGGCTGTTTGTTAAAGAATTAGAAGAAGGCATGCTATCTGGAGATGCTGATATTGCCGTACATTCTATGAAGGATGTGCCAATCGAATTCCCCGTTGGTTTGCATTTAGCTGCTATTTTAGAACGCGAAGATCCCAGCGATGCATTTGTGTCTAATCGATTTAAAAATCTTGCAGATTTACCAATCAATGCGCGCATTGGGACCTCAAGTTTGCGTAGAGAATGTCAATTAAAAGAGTTGTTTCCTGGCGCTGAAGTTATTCCCTTAAGGGGTAATGTGAATACCCGTTTAGCAAAATTAGATGCGGGTGATTATGATGCTATTATTTTAGCCTCTGCGGGTTTAAAAAGATTGGGGTTAGCGGATCGTATTACTCAAGCATTGCCCGTCAGTGTTAGTTTGCCTGCGGTAGGGCAAGGTGCTATTGGCATAGAATGTCGTGTTGATGATCTTGAAATTAATCAGATGCTCTCTGCTTTACACGATAAAACGACGGGCTTATGCGTGTCAGCAGAACGGGCTATGAATACGCGTTTAAATGGTGGTTGCCAAGTGCCGATTGCAGGCTTTGCTGTATTAGAAAATGGCCAAATTTTTATGCGAGGTTTAGTAGGTCACCCTGATGGATCTGTGCTTTATAGATCAGAAAGCACTGGCTTAGCGGCAGATGTTGAAACAATTGGGCGCAATATCGCAGAAGATTTGCTTGCACAAGGGGCGGATAAAATTTTAAAAGCTTTGTTTGATTAATGACTGTTTTACAAGGTGTTAGCGTTTTAGTTACGCGACCGGTTCATCAAGCAGAAAACTTAAGTCATTTAATTGAGGCGGCGGGCGGTGAGGTGGTTAAGTTTCCGACCATAGAGATTGCTCGATTAACGAATTTAGAAGCAAAGCCTATAGAAACAGCCCAGTTGTTGTCTTATGATTGGTTGATTTTTATAAGTGCTAATGCAGTTACTATGCACGGATATTATTCAGATAGTGATAGAATAAAAAAATTTAAATCAGTACGAATTGCTGCAATAGGTAAGTCTACGGAATTAGCACTTCAAAAGGCGGGTTACGTAGTTGATTTGGTGGCAAAAAATGGGGCTAGTACCGAGGATTTACTAGCAATGCCTGAGTTGCTTCAGGTAAAGGATCAAAGAGTTTTGATTATTCGGGGCCAAGGCGGGCGTGAAGAACTAGCCAATGTGTTGCGATATAGAGGTGCAAGCGTTGACTATTTAGATGTGTATAAACGTATCGTACCTAACATTGATAATTCGAATCTTATTGAGCTATTAAAAAAGCACTTGTTAGCTTTCATCACCATTACCAGTGCAGAAGCGTTGCAAAATTTGTTAAGTATGGTCGGTGAACGTTTTAAGCAGCACTTGTTAGAAGTGCCATTGGTGGTTGTAAGTCATAGAATTAGAATAATAGCAGCCGAAATTGGCTTTAAAAGAATTGCCGTGGCGGAAAGCCCATCAGATAGGGCAATTCTTGATACAGTAATAATGAGTGTAAAAGGGGGGGAATGTGGCCGAAGTGAGTGAACAAGAAGCGCAATATCAGAGCGAAGTTAAACCTGTGCGACGTTCGCATAGTGGATTGTGGTTTGGCGGTATTATCCTTTTTATTGTGATAGCTTTAGCGGGGGCGGGCTTTTACTTTTTTACGCAATTGCGTGATAAACAAGAAGACTTAGGTGGCGAAGTAAAAGGCCAAATGTCTAAGCAAATTTCTGATTATCAAGCGCAATTAGTTGCAATTCAATCTCAAATAGCGGCGATGGAAGCCAATATGGCGGGGAAGGATACGCATTTTACAAAAACGTTAGCCGATTTTTCACAATTACATAGTGAAAAACTTGAGAATACACGTAAAGATTTAAATGATTCAATTGTGGGTGTGCAAAGACAATTGGGTAAAACACGGGGTGATTGGTTGATTGCTGACGCAGAATATTTGCTCAGTGTTGCCAATGAGCGTTTGTATTTAATCGGTGATGTTAATACGACTCGTGAAGCATTAGAAGCATCTGATCAGCGATTAAGAGAAAGCGGTGATGCAGCAACGTTTAAAGTAAGAGAAGAAATTGCTCACGAACTTTCTGATATCCAAAAGGTAATAGTGCCTGATATTGTAGGTATTTATGCTGCTTTGCAGTCACTACAAGATCATGTCGATCAATTAACTTTATTACTCCCTTATACAGGTAAAGCTATCGCTAATCCTGCAGAAACTAAAGACCTTGAAGATCAGGGAGCCTTAGACTCGGCACTGTCACATTTTAAAGGTGTCGTGACTATCAGACACACAAAACATGAAGTAAAAGAGGTCTTGACGCCAGAAGAAGCTGAGTTTATTCATGAACAATTAAAAGTGAAGCTAGAAATGGTTAAGATAGCTTTAGTTCAGCATAATGAAGCTTTATTTCAGTCGAGTTTAGCCGATGCAAAAAAATGGGCGCAACAGCATTTTCTGGATGATGCCGATGTGAATAAGTTTATTGCCCAATTGGATCAATTCAGTACGAACAAAATTCATAGTCAATTTCCAGACATAAGCAAATCATTAAAAATGCTTAGAGATATTACTAAGCTAAGAATTGAAACTGATAAGGCGATTCAAACTGAACCAGCGGTTGAACCCTTAAAACCAGCTGATATTGTAGAGCCCACTGATAAAATAAGCTCCACTAAGCCAACTGAAGCAGAACCAGTAGCGGCAAACCCAGAAAAAAAATGAGAGATTTTTCATGAAGAAATTATTTTACTATCTGGGGCCTTTGTTATTAACGCTTGTTACGGCTATTTTAGTTTATAACGTTTTACAGAGTTTTGAAGGACCGGGTTATGCGTTATTAGGCATTGGTCATTGGTCTATAGAAACGTCTTTGGTCGTTTTTGCGGTCACGCAAATTATATCTTTTTATGCGTTTTATGTTTTTTTCAGGTCAATAGGTTATTTGATCAGATTGCCTGGTCGCCTAAAAGCTAAGGGAAGAAATGTAAAGTTTAATCGTTCGCAAGAAGCCTTGATTGCTGGTTTAGTTGATTCTGCCGAAGGTAATTGGGAGCGAGCTGAGAATGTATTAATAAAGCACGTATCGCACAGTGGAGCGCCGCTATTACATTATTTAACGGCTGCCAGAGCTGCACAATCGCGTGGCGCTTTTGATAAGCGCGATGAGTATTTAAAGAAAGCCACGGATCATTCACCTGATTCAAGCGTACTGATTGGTCTTACTCATGCAGAACTGAGTTTATCAGGCAATCAATTTGAGCAAGCATTAGAAACTTTAACCAAATTGCATGCTATTGATCCTACCCATGCCAATGTATTAAAGCTAATGCATCAAACCTATCAAAGCTTGGGTGATTGGCAAGGCTTACGGGCTTTATTACCTAGCTTGCACACGAATCAAGTTTTGATGGAGAATGAAGTTAGAGAGCTAGAGATTGAGGCTTTTAAGCAATTGTTTCAACAGTCTGTGTTAGCGGGTAATTTACCAGAGATTCAGCAATTGTGGCTTGAAACGCCGCCTTTCATAAAAAACATCGCATCAATAGCTTCTTTGTATTATGCGGCCATGATTAATGCGGGCTTAGGTACTCAAATAGAGGATGAGTTAGCTAACACATTGGCAAATGTTTGGGATGACACTTTAGTGGTGTTGTACGGCAGTATTGAATCTAAAAATATCAATAATCAACTGGAAGTCGCTGAGAAATGGGCTTATTTACATCCGGAAAATCCTATATTACTCGCTTTAATTGGTAAATTAGCAATTAAAGCGAGTGATCATTTTAAAGCAGAGAGTTATTTGGCAAAAAGTATATCTGCAGAACCTACAGTGCAAGCTTATCAGTTATTAGGGGATTTATTGTTTGCCCAAGATGATAAAGATAACGCTATGGCCTGTTATAAAAATGGTATCGAGTTGGCGTCTAAAGAGATTGTAAATCAGCTTAATCTCTAATTTTTTAAAGTATTCAAAACTTAAAAAAGCCTCGCATTATGCGGGGCTTTTTTTTGCCTGTAATAAACGTATTGTGTTTGTTAAGTGTCTGTTTAAATTGTTAAGATAAATTTTTCTTTAACAAAACTGTATTCAAAATGTCATAAATATGTCCTAAAAACGTCATATTTGGGTCTTATGATTCACACTGAAAATTAACCTTTGTTGAAAGAGCTAGCTATAAATGATGATTAAAAAATTAAGTTTTTGTGTAGTGATATTGAGCGTATTACTGATGGGTTGCGCGGAACAAGCTATTAAACAAGTTAAGCCGGTATTACCTACAGCAATAGAACTGAGTTTTAAAGATTTTTACAAATCTCCTGTAGGGCCTATGGGCTTGGAGCCTACTCAAAAATTATTGAGCTTAAAAGGCAAAAGAGTGCATCTACAAGGTTACATGGTGGTTGAAGAAGAACCCACCCCGGGCCTTTTTATGTTGACTTCACTTCCTGTAAATATCCCAGAAAAAGAAGATGGACCCTCTGATAATTTACCCGGAGCCACTGTTTTTGTGCATATGCCAAAAGCAGATGCTAACAAGGTATTAGCTCACCGAACAGGACTTTGGGATTTGGAAGGTACTTTGGAGTTAGGTGGAAAAGAAGAGGCTAATGGCCGTATTTCTTATGTGCGCTTATTGATAGATGAAGAAGAGTCTGTACAGCCGAAAAAATAAAAGGGCAATTAAGACTTAAAGACTTAGTCGCCGGTAGTGTTTCAGGAGATTTTATAGTTATAGGGATGTGGTTTGTGTGTGGGGCATTGATTTTTTACTTTTTTATTTTTAAATACTTTAACAGGAATGATCATGAAAAAACGTAACAATATGTTAGCCCTTGCGGTTGCTGGCATACTATTAACGGGTGCTGATGTTGCTAGCGCTCTTTCTATTAGCCGCTTGAATCCTCCAAGTCAATTATTTGCAACGGGTGGAGTTACTGCAAGTCCAATGATTTCTCGCTTTATTGAAGGTCAACGTTTTGACTTACAAGCGACTGTAAAACCAGATGCAACTAAAACCATTACTTCAGTTGAGTTTTTTGTTGATGGCGTTTCTGTGGGATTGGCTAATGCGGCTCCAACTGCGGGTGTTAAAACATCTTTAGTAGCGGCTTCCGCAATTACAGGTACAACTGCAAACTCAGTGTCTGCCTCTGTGCGTGGATATTCAAATTTAGTAGCGGGTGTCCATACTTTGACTGCAACAGCAACTCAAAGTGATGCCACAACAGTAACAGCGACAGGTAGTTTTGAAGTAGTTGGCTTTAATCAAACCGGTCGTAAAGTTAACAATGTGATCATTTTGTTAGGTGATGGTATGGGTGCAAGTCACCGTACTGCAGGCCGTATCGTAGCGAAAGGTTATTCACAAGGTAAAGCTAATGGTAAATTAGCAATGGATAGCTTAACGAATACTGCAATGATTATGACAGCATCATTAGATACTATCGTGACAGATTCAGCACCCGGTATGGCTAACTATGTAACAGGTAACAAAGCGAACTCTAGTCAAGAAGGTGTTTGGCCAGATGATACATCTGATGCATTTGATAATCCACGTATGGAATACATGTCTGAGTTTTTAACGCGTACGCAAGGTAAAAAATTAGGTATCGTAACAACTGCAGACGTATTTGATGCTACACCAGCGGCTAATGCAATTCATACTTCAAACCGTGGTAACGGTACGGGTATTGTTGATCAATATTTAGATGATGCGTCGACTACTGGTTTAACAGTATTGTTAGGTGGCGGTCGTAAATGGTTCTTACCAAACTCAACTACCATTACTACAGATACTTCAGCAACATTTAACGGTTCAGCTCGTACAGCTGCAACTGATTATGCTGCACCATTAGATTTACAAGCAGGTTGGGGAATAGCAGCAGGTAATGCTAGTGATATAAGTCGTAATTTAATTTCAGATTTCCAAACGGCTGGATGGACTTATGCGGCTGACAAAACTACTTTAAATGCAGCGGGTACACCTGCTAAATTATTAGGTTTGTTCTCATTATCAAATATGAACATCGCTAAAGATAA
This sequence comes from uncultured Methylococcaceae bacterium, assembly GCA_903938485.1. Lineage (GTDB taxonomy): Bacteria > Pseudomonadota > Gammaproteobacteria > Methylococcales > Methylomonadaceae > Methylobacter_C. The sequence continues at coordinate 901 of CAJADF010000085.1, read as the reverse complement.
GATTGATGGTCGTCGTGGTACTTATCCTTTAACGTCCGGTTCTGCAGCGGTTCCAATTTATGCAACCACTAAAATTGTAGAAGATTATGGTTTCCCTGATCAGCCGATGTTAGATGAAATGGCGGGTAAAGCTATACAGGTATTAGACGCTAACAGTCCTAATGGTTTCGTGTTAATGGTTGAAGGGGCGTCTATCGATAAGCAAGCGCATGATATGGATAGTACGCGTTTTATGATGGATGTGGTTGAATTTGATAAAGCTGTGCAAAAAGCTAAAGATTATGTCGATGGGACCGGTGATTTCGCGGGCACACCACACCCTGACACTTTAATCTATGTAACAGCAGACCATGAGTGTGCGGGTGCGACTATTATTGGTGCATCGACTAAAACAGATGCGGCTTTAATTACAGAAGTTTCTACAAATGGTGCAGCGACAAGTGCTGTTGCAGCTACTTTAGGTCAACCAGTATTACGTAACAACGTAGTGGGTACTTATGCTGCGGCGGGTTTCCCTAAATATACGATAGCGACTGATGGTTTCCCAACTGTTTGGGATCCAGATAATAAATTGTTAATTGGTTATGGTTCAAATGCGGACCGTTATGAGAACTATCGCACACGTCCTTACCCAAGTAATGATTCACAACAACCTGGTAACAGTGTTGCTCCATTAAGCACTTATCCTCGAAATAACGTGAGTGATACTTCAATGTCATCAAACCGTCCTTATAACCAAGCGGATGGTTTCTTTATTACGGGTCAAGTGCCTGGTACACAAGCGGTTCATAGTGGTAGCGATATTCCATTAACGGCTTATGGTCGTGGCGCGGGTGAAATCGGCGGTGTTATCGATAACACTGACGTTTTCTTCGCAGTGATGAAATCAGTGGTTTACGGT
>CAJADF010000084.1 GCA_903938485.1 uncultured Methylococcaceae bacterium | reverse complement strand
ATATTTGCCGTTGCTACAGGCATAGATGAACACAACAATTATGGCCTCGATTTTATAGATGCTACGCGTGAAATTAAGCGTACCTTACCTTATGCCTTAATATCGGGTGGTGTATCTAATGTGTCATTTTCTTTCCGTGGCAATAACCCAGTACGTGAAGCGATCCATGCGGTATTTTTATATCATGCCATTAAAGCCGGCATGTCGATGGGTATTGTTAATGCCGGTCAGTTGGCTATCTATGAAGATATTCCACTCGATTTACGTGATGCCGTAGAAGACGTAATTTTAAATCGCCATGACGGCAGTGGCACAGACAAACTCTTAGAATTAGCCGAAAAGTATCGTGGTGATGGCAGTAGCAGTGAAGTCAAACAAGAAAATTTAGAATGGCGTGAATGGCCAGTGAGCAAACGCTTAGAACATGCTTTAGTCAAAGGTATCACCGATTACATTGATGAAGACACCGAGCAAGCACGATTAGAAGCCGAGAGACCCTTGCATGTGATTGAAGGCGCCTTGATGGACGGCATGAACGTGGTCGGTGACTTGTTTGGCGCTGGCAAAATGTTCTTACCACAGGTCGTTAAATCAGCCCGCGTTATGAAGAAAGCAGTGGCGTACTTAATGCCATACATGGAAGCGGATAAAGCGGGCGGTGATAGACAAACCAACGGCAAAATCCTCATGGCTACCGTTAAAGGCGATGTGCATGATATTGGTAAAAACATCGTGGCCGTGGTGTTGCAGTGTAACAATTACGAAGTGATCGATTTAGGTGTGATGGTGCCGGCAGAAAAGATTCTTCAAACGGCTCGTTTAGAAAATGTCGATATCATTGGTTTAAGTGGTTTGATCACACCTTCTTTAGATGAGATGGTCTTTGTTGCCAAAGAAATGCAACGCCAAGGCTTTAAAATTCCGTTGATGATTGGCGGTGCAACGACATCACGTGCGCATACCGCTGTTAAAATCGAACCGCATTATGACGGTGCTACGATTTATGTAACTGATGCTTCGCGTGGTGTGGGTGTCGCCAGTAACTTATTGAGCGCGGATTTAAAGGATGACTTTATCAAAAGCGTACATGAAGAGTACGAAGAGGTCAGAGAGCGTCATAAAGGCCGCGAAGCAAAAACAAAGCAACATTCCTTAGTGGATGCACGGGCTAATAAGTTTAATTGGGGTCGTTATGAACCGGTTAAACCGGCCTTTACCGGCAATAAGGTTATTGATAATTTCCCCTTAGACACATTAGTGGCTTATATCGATTGGACACCTTTCTTCCAAACATGGGAAATGGCCGGAAGTTATCCTAAAATCTTAGATGATGAGGTCGTGGGAACAGAAGCCAGAAAGTTATTTAATGATGCCCAAGCGATGCTTAAAGACATTGTAGCTGAGCAATGGTTAACGGCGCGTGCGGTGATTGGCTTTTATCCGGCTAATAGTCAAGGCGATGATGTCGTAGTTTATACCGATGAAGCGCGTCAACAACCCTTAGAAACTCTGCATCATTTACGTCAACAAAATATTAAAGCGCCAGGTCGTCCTAACTATTGTTTAGCAGACTTTATTGCTCCTGTAGCCTCAGGTAAAGCCGATTATATTGGAGCCTTCGCCGTTACAACAGGGATTGGTATAGAAGCAAAACTCCAGCAGTTTGAGCAAGATCATGATGATTACAGTTCTATTATGCTCAAGGCATTGGCCGATAGATTAGCAGAAGCGTTTGCAGAATATATGCATGAAGTAGTCAGAAAAGACTATTGGGGCTATGCAGAAGATGAAGCGCTCAGTTCAGATGAATTAATAAACGAATCATATAAAGGTATCAGACCTGCACCAGGTTATCCTGCGTGTCCTGATCATACTGAAAAAGCTAAATTATTCGAGTTGCTTAATGTCACAGCCAACACCAGTATAGAACTTACAGAAAGTTATGCGATGTATCCGGCTTCTGCCGTGAGTGGTTGGTATTTCTCACACCCAGAGTCGCAATATTTTAACGTCGGTAAAATAGATAAAGATCAGTTGCAAGACTATGCAAATCGTAAAGGCATTGCAGAAGAATTTGCGGCGCGTTGGTTGGCCGCACATTTACATCATTAGTATTCATACACCATGCTTAATTTATTACTATTAGGGACTTCGGGCTGTCATTTGTGTGAAGAAGCCCAACAGATTATCGCGTCTTGTTCGCTTGATGGTAATAAAATCATTATCGAAGAGCTTGATATTGCCGAACAAGAACACTATCAATCAGAATTCGCCCTGTTTATCCCCGTTTTATATCATCCCGACAGCTCAAAAAGGCTTAATTGGCCCTTTGATGCTGAACACGTGCATGAATTTATGGCTCATATTTAATACCCGTACTATTTAATAGTATTTAGCTATAATGCCAGCTCATAACAAAGACTTATTCCAATAAGGTGATGGCCGATGACAATAACAACAAAAGTGCTTTCTAAATTACAATATTTTGTAGAAGTCAAAACAGGCGAGGTTAAAGACAGTCTTTATTATCAAGACATAATGCTTATGCCGCCTTTAAAGAGACGGTTAACATTAGCTGGTTTATTACTAGCATTCCAAGTAGTGATATTTTTAATGTTGTATCTGCTGTTTGGTAAAACGGTCGTCATAGGATTCTTTGCGAGTATTATTGCAGGGCTTGCAACCGGATTAGGTGCATTACCTGCAATCTTTTTTAAAGACATCTCTCGTAATCTATTTAATAGCCTATTAGGAGCCGCCGCGGGCGTTATGTTGGCTGCGACAGCTTTCTCTTTATTGGTGCCAGGTCTGAACTTCGGCAACCATCTATGGCCAGGGCAGGGTATTTATGTCGTGTCTGTGGGTATGGTCATCGGTGCTATATTTTTACATTATGCCGATCGACAATTGCCCCATATCCATTTTGATGCCTCAACGGATGAGCAACTCTCCTCACTTAAAAAGGTCTGGTTGTTTATTATTGCCATCACCCTACATAATTTTCCAGAAGGCATGTCAGTGGGTGTAAGTTTTGGTTCTGGTGAGTTAAAAAATGGTTTAGTGTTAGCTATAGCAGTTGGTTTGCAGAATATTCCAGAAGGTTTGGCAGTAGCGTTACCATTAGTCGCTTTAGGCTACAATAAATGGCGAGCAGTCTCTATCGCAACATTGACCGGATTAGTTGAGCCAATCGGTGGTTTATTAGGCATTACTATGGTGACATTATTTCAATCATTATTGCCCATAGCCATGGGATTTGCTGCAGGAGCTATGCTGTTTGTGATCAGTGAAGAAATTATTCCAGAAACACATGCGAATGGGCGTTCAAGAATGGCAACATTTGCATTATTGTTTGGGTTTATAGTCATGATGATATTAGATAATATGTTAGGATAGAATGACTTGAAGAGAATTCAGGGGGTAATTCGTTAGATTTTATAGGTCCACCTCAATGTAAAATCTAATTAAATTATAATAATGAGGTGATTTTTTGGAGATTTACTATGGATAAATTAACTGCGCTGTCTTTAAGTATTGCTGGCTTGTCAGGTTTTGCTACGTTTTTAGCTGTTGGTCCTGCAAGTGGCCTTTTCTTTATTTGGGCAGCGACAATTGCGTGGGCAGCTTATTTCTTCTTGGGTGCTACTAAAGAAGCATTAATGAATACAATTGTATGCGGTATATTTGGTGTTTTTATGGCGTGGGTAACAGCTATTTTATTAACAAAGATTCCTGCTGATGCTGCACTTGGCTTTCCATTAATGGCAGCTGTAACTGTTGCTGTAGCAGTATTGGTATTATGTCTGGCGGCAAATATTCCACAATTAGCTACGATTCCTGCGAGTGTATTAGGCTATTCTTCTACTTTTGCATATTTGTTACAAACTCCAGAAAAGTTAACTCCAGAAGTTTTATTGGGCGTTTCATTGAGTAATCCATTGTTAGTTATTTCAATTTCTATTGTTGTTGGTACTTACTTTGGTCAATGGTCTGCACAGTTGAGTGCTAAATTAACTAAATAGAATTAATGAATTTGTAAGAGGGTAATATTTATTACCCTCTTATCCTTTGAAATAGATTCAATGTAAATGTAATTGAATTTTAGATTATCTTTCTTGCAAGTAGCTTTTCAAACTCTTCTTGAGTATCTTTATTTTTAAATTCATTAAATTTTATTGAGAAATTATTTCGAGCCTCATTTCTGAGGCTATCTAAATTTTGAATTAAAAAACCAATAGCTATTAATGTATTTGCACTTGCGTTGTTATTTAACATCTCAACACTAAATAATTTTAAAGCATTCTCTTGAACCGCATAATCTTGGAAATCACCAAGGACAGCTTGTAATTCTTTTAAGCTTTTTATAAATACTTTTATTTGGTTTTCAGGGTAGAGGCTTTGAAAAAATTCCAGTAGATATCGAAGTTTTTTACAAGATTTTCTTAAATCATGTAACGCTTCACATTCAGAATGATCAGTAATGTCATTACCTTCTTTTAAAACACGTTTATAACTTTTGAGAATTCTTTGGTTAGCAAGTTGATGAATAGATAGTTTAGCATTAGCCTGAATGACAATTGAGGGTGCTTGTTCCTTCAGAAAACTTTCCCATTCAGAAATTTTAGTTAAATAATTCTGCGATCGAAGATTGCTAGCAAGTTCTAGTTGAGCTTGGTTGTGTTTTATTAAAAGAAAATCGTATAGTGGGTCAAGATCATTTCTAGTGGCTTCAGGTAAGCTATTTTTATAACTCTGAAAGTTTAGTAAATATACATCTAAATCACGGGTATGGCTGGTGATTTGACCGAGCCAAGAGAAAAATTCCGCAAAATAAGTGTTAGTGTTATCTGGGATTAAACCTTTTAGTTGGCTAATTCCTGAACGTGTTCTGCGCACTGCAACCCTAAAATCATGAAGGAATTCACTGTCAGTATTTGCAATTATGCCTTGTTCATTATCTTTGATAGCTTTAAGTAAATAGCTATAAATAAGTTTTACAGCAATATCAGCCCTCATAAACGGGTCTAATATGATGTTTAATTTGGATGAATAATCGTTCGGTTTACGCCCCTGAAGTTTTAAGGCAATTACTAAAGTAGGAAGAGTTGCGGCAACTAGATTAAATTCATTTGTAATGACTGAAATAAAATGTTCTTGTGCTTTAGAGTAACCTTTTATAGGTATTAAGGTTAATCGACTATTGAAGTGTTCGTTTTGTTCTAAAACTAAGCGAAGTATAGTCTTATTAACTTTATTAAGTATATTTAAATGGTAACTTTCGTAATCTAAATTACATACGGGTAATAAAGCCCGCATTTCTAATAAGGGTGCAAGTTGGTTTTTAATCTCTTCTGATTCGAACTGATGAAAAAATTCAGGAATTTCAGTTAGTTCAGTGTCGCTGATAATAAGGTCTTTTTTTAAATTTTTAATAGTAAATGATGAAACGTTTTTAGAACGACTAAACTCACAAGACATATTATTTTTGAAGAGTCTCCAGTCGAAACTATCGTAAAAAGTTTTTAACATGTATTGCTTTGAAATTAATTCAACATTAGCTATGTCGCTTAATTTGCAAATAAACTTTTCAGCTTTTAAGTTGGGAGGGAAATCAAATTGTAATTGCATTTTAGTTTGGAATCGAAGATTAAAAATTTACGGTAGTAGTGTATTTATCCAGTATTAACATTTAATGACAGTGTAATAATAAATGGTTATCGTATCAGGTTTAAGTGAAAAACATCTAAATACAAAGGGAGTATTTCATGAGTAGAGAATTATGGTTACTTAGGCATGGGAAGTCTGACCGAGATTTAGCTGTCGATGATTTTGATAGGCCTTTGAAAAAGAGAGGCAAGCATGATTTACTGTGCTTAGCAAAATGGATGTCAAATAACAATTTAATACCTGATTATATTTTAAGTTCTCCTGCTAATAGAGCGTTCTCTACAGCCAATATAATACATGGAGAAGTTGCTAATTCGTTATTGATTGCAATTGATAAACGTTTGTATCAAGAAGGTGTTGAAAGAATAAAAGGTGTTTTAGCAGAATGCCCTATGCAGGTCAAAAAGCTACTATTAGTGGGTCACAATCCAGAGTTAGAACATGTTTTGATTAATTTTGTGGGCGCAGGTAACTTGCCAGACACTAACAAATTATTACCTACATCAACTTTAGTTAGATTAAAAATGCCAGAAGATTGGTTTTCGCTTGAATCAGGTTGTGCGTCTTTAATATCGATAACATATGCGAAGTTATTATCTGAATAGTTAATGATTAATTGGGTTAGCTAATAGAAATGATGCATCATAAATATCATTCTTGAGTGGCTTTCACATTCTTGTCATATAATATTAATATTATTGTGATGTATAACTTAGATAATAGTACCCTAATAAATTACTGGAGAAGTGTTAATGAGATTTTCTTTTGAAACAAAGTCGCTATTACTTGCGATGGGTTTTGTGTCTTCAACTTGGTTTACAACAACAGCACAGGCTGTTCCTTCAGTTGATTCAGGATTACCTACTTATCAAAAAGCAAGTGGTATTGCAGGAAATTTATCTAGTGTAGGGTCTGATACATTAGCTAATTTAATGACTTTGTGGGCAGAAGAATTTAATCGCGAATATCCAAATGTAAACGTACAAATTCAAGCAGCAGGTTCTTCAACTGCACCTCCAGCCTTAACTGAAGGAACTTCTAATCTTGGACCTATGAGTCGCGAAATGAAAGATGATGAATTAGAAGCGTTTGAAGATAAATATGGTTATAAACCCACTGCAATACCTGTTGCTATAGATGCATTAGCTGTAATGGTTAATAAAGATAATCCAATTAAAGGATTAACTGTTCCACAGGTAGATGCTATTTTCTCTACTACATTGAAATGTGGTAATCCTAGTAACATAACTACTTGGGGTGAAGCAGGTGTTGAAGCTTGGGGTACAAAATCTATTCAATTGTACGGACGTAATTCTGTGTCTGGAACTTATGGGTATTTTAAAGAACATGCTTTGTGTAAAGGCGATTTTAAAAGCAATGTAAATGAACAGCCTGGTTCAGCTTCTGTTGTTCAATCGGTCACTTCTTCAATAAATGGTGTTGGTTACTCTGGTATGGGTTACACAACATCGGGTATTAGAATGGTGCCATTAGCTAAAAAAGAAGGCCAACCTTTTGTAGATGCAACACCTGAAAATGCACTTAATGGTACTTATCCATTAACTCGTTTTTTATACGTTTATGTTAATAAAAAACCGAACCAACCATTAGCACCTTTAGAAAATGAGTTCATCAAACTTGTTTTATCTAAATCTGGTCAACAAGTTGTTATTAAAGATGGATATATTCCATTACCAGCTAAAATTGTAGATAAAGTTTTAAATACAATTAAGTAACACACTTGATAAGCTTTAATAAAATCTTATTGCAAGGATGCTTATAAGATTTTATTTATATCAGACACATATAAGTTTTATATTTGTTCTATCTGATCGATTTAACAGAGTCAAACTCCAACTTTAGAATTGCGGCATGTCTAAACTAAACAATCAAACAAAATCAACTTCAAGTTTGCAGTTATCATCCGGTAGTGCACATGAAAGATGGCGGCTTATAAAAGATGCTATCGCTCGATATGGTGTTATTGCAGGCGGATTAGGCATTATATTTGCGATTGCGCTGATTTTTTTCTATTTGCTTTATGTCGTTTACCCACTATTTATTTCTGCTTCAGCTGAACCTATTGCTCAATATGCCGTACCTGAAATGAATTTAGGTAAAACAGTGTTGCTAGAGATTGAGGAGCAAAATGAAGTAGGTGCTCGATTTACTGATAAAGGCCAAGTGGTTTTCTTTTCGGTAAGCACAGGTAAAACAATTGCAGTTGAGTCTGTCAAACTTCCTGAATCAGTTCAGATAGTTAGTTTTTCTCAAGGAAGTCCTATTAGTGAAGGGGCTGTTATTTATGGACTTTCAGACGGTAAGGCTGTTGTTGTTAAACATCAGTACAAAGTCACTTATCCAAATAATGTGAAATTGATTACACCTTCGTTAGCATATCCTATGGGTGAAACGCCATTGATTGTTGATGATACAGGCTCTGCATTAGAAGAGATTGCCGTTAAAATGGGTGATAAATCAAGTACGATTGTAGCTAAAACTACGAATAATGCTTCGGACGGAAGTAAAATACGCCTTTGTAATTTTGAGAAAGAGCAGTCATTATTTTCCGATGAGGCGACATTAACGCGTACTGATTCAATCATAAATTATGCCGCTTCCCCTATAAAAAATATGTTGATTGATAAAGAGGAGCAAAATTTATATTTATTCAGCCAAGATGGCACTTTGGCTCTATTTAATATCTCTGATAAAAGTTCACCAAAATTGATTAAAGAGCAGTTATTGGTGGATAAAGGAGAGACAATAACCAGTACAGCTTTTTTAAATGGTGATTTATCTATTATGGTAGGTGATTCATCAGGTTTAGTTACACAGTGGAGTAAAGTAAGAGATCAAAAAAATCAATTTACTTTAGAAAAAATTAGACAATTTAAAGTTTCTGATAAAGCTGTACTTGCAATAAATCCTGAACAACGTCGTAAAGGTTTTTTAACGCTAGACGCTAATAATACGTTGGCGGTTTATCATTCAACTTCAGAACGTGAAATGATAAAAGAGTCAATCGGAACTGGAATGCCCATTGCTTCAGCTCTCTCTCCTAGAGCAAATGCAGTTGTAGTTGAATCTTCAGATGGAAAATTAAATAGCTGGTCTATTGATAACAAACATCCAGAGGTTTCTATAAAATCTCTATGGGAAGAAGTTTGGTATGAAAGTTATTCAAAACCAGATTATATATGGCAATCATCCTCTGCAAATAGTGATTTTGAGCCCAAATACAGTTTAACGCCTTTAGTTTTTGGCACGTTAAAAGCCGCCTTTTACGCTATGCTTGTGGCGATGCCTTTAGCGTTGATGGGGGCGATTTATACCGCTTACTTTATGACGCCAAAAATGCGTCAATACGTCAAGCCAACCATTGAGTTAATGGGAGCCTTGCCTACGGTTATTTTAGGTTTTTTAGCAGGTTTATGGTTAGCGCCCATTATAGAAGAACATTTAGCGGGGTTATTTACGTTATTTTTATTTGTACCCCTCAGTGTTATTTTATTTGCTTTTGTTTGGCAGTTTTTTCCAAAATCAGTCTTGCAAAATATTCATGAAGGTTGGGAGTCTGCAATATTAATCCCCGTTATTATCCTATCGGCATGGGTAGCCTTTTCTGTAAGTGTACCTATGGAAGCCTATATTTTTGGTGGAACATTAAGAGACTGGTTTAAAAATGAATTTGGCATAGGTTACGATCAAAGAAATGCTTTGGTAGTTGGTATTGCAATGGGATTCGCGGTAATTCCAACTATTTATTCAATTGCAGAAGACGCAATATTCAGTGTGCCTAAACACTTAACAGTTGGCTCTTTGGCATTAGGTGCAACTACATGGCAAACAATGACCAAGGTTGTTTTATTAACGGCAAGCCCTGGTATTTTTTCGGCTGTAATGATTGGACTAGGTCGCGCAGTGGGTGAAACCATGATTGTTTTGATGGCAACGGGTAACACACCCGTTATGGATATTAGTATTTTTCAAGGATTAAGAACTCTAGCTGCAAATATAGCTGTAGAGATGCCAGAATCTGCAGTTGATAGTACACACTATCGAGTGTTGTTTTTAGCCGCTCTTGTGTTGTTTACATTTACCTTTGTTTTTAATACCCTGGCTGAAATTATTCGTCAGCGTTTACGCGAAAAATATAGCTCATTATGATTAAAGTATGGTTTAAAAGTGGAGCCCCTTGGATATGGCTCAATGCGGCAGCTGTTAGTATTTGTATGCTGATGGTGGTTGGCATCTTAGGGTTAGTGACTGGAAGAGGCATTGGTCATTTTTGGCCTTCACAGGTAAAGCAATTTACTTATTTAGAAGAGGGTAAATCAGAAAAGATAATTATCGGCGAACAAGTTGACTCAAGTGTCACGCCGGCACTTATGGCTAAGTCTACTGGTCATAAAATGGCCGATAATGAAGACGTATTAATACAATATTTAATCAAATCAGGTAACAGAGATGTTACAGGTACAGACTTTTTGTGGATAGAGAAACGTAATGTTAAGTCTGAAAATGAGCCTGATGATTTAATAGTTGTAGAAAGACGTGAATGGGGAAATTTTTACGGTCGAATACTTGAGATTAAAGAGTCTGGAAAGACAATTGCCTCAGGTTCAGAAGCTTGGCCAGTATTACAAACCAAAATTGTAGAAACCTTAGCTGTTTTTAAGGAAATTGCCCATTTAGAAAAGAAAGAGATTGGGTCTATCAATTATAATCTTGAGCGCCTTAGATTAAACCAACGTAAGTTAGAGTTAGAAAATCGTTTAGATGAAAGTGCTAAACAACAGTTGGCAGATGAGAAAAATACTTACGACGCCGAATATAAACAATATCAAGTCCAGTTAGCTGATTTATACCAAAAAATTAGACGCGATGTTTTAGTGGCAGAAGCTGAAAATGGCGTTCAAGTTAAAATTCCACTCGCTAAAGTAGTTAGAGTTTTTCAGCCTAACTCAATGACTGTATTCGATAAGATCTGTCACTATGGCGCTAAAGTTTATGAGTTTTTAACAGAAGATCCTCGAGAAGCAAATACTGAAGGGGGTATTTTTCCCGCTATATTTGGTACCGTAATGATGGTGCTTATGATGTCCGTTATTGTAACTCCGTTTGGGGTTATTGCAGCAGTCTATCTACGTGAATATGCTAAACAAGGATTTATTACCCGCTTAATAAGAATTGCCGTTAATAATTTAGCTGGGGTGCCATCAGTAGTATATGGTGTATTTGGTTTAGGGTTTTTTGTGTACATTTTAGGTGGAAATATTGATCGTTTATTCTTTCCAGAATCTGCACCGGCACCCGTCTATGGTACTCCAGGATTATTATGGGCTTCTATCACATTGGCTTTACTGACTTTACCTGTCGTTATCGTGTCTACTGAAGAGGGTTTAGCTCGAATTCCCAGTTCAATTCGTGAAGGAAGCTTAGCTTTAGGTGCCACGAAACTGGAAACCTTATGGTTAACTGTATTACCCATGGCTAGTCCTGCAATGATGACAGGATTAATTCTAGCGGTTGCTAGAGCAGCAGGTGAAGTTGCACCATTGATGTTGGTAGGGGTAGTTAAATTAGCGCCTACGTTACCGTTGGATGGTAATTTCCCCTTCTTACATTTAGATAGAAAATTCATGCATTTAGGCTTTCATATTTATGATGTTGGTTTTCAAAGTCCTAATGTAGAAGCTGCTAGACCTTTGGTTTATGCAACAGCATTATTGTTGGTTTTAGTTATTGTTGGTCTTAATTTGGCTGCAATTGTTATAAGAAATAACTTGCGAGAAAAATATCGCGCCCTAGAAGGTTAATCAAATGTCAGAACAAATACGTACACATGCTATCGATATGAGCTCAGTTTTGCGTGATAAAGGTAACGAGAATAATCATAATGAAACTTGTATAACTGTAAAAGATCTTAATCTTTTCTACGGTGAAAAACAGGCATTACATACTATCAATATGGAAATGCCAAAGAAAAAAGTAACTGCTTTTATTGGACCTAGTGGTTGTGGTAAATCAACCTTATTAAGATGTATCAACCGCATGAACGATTTAGTTGATAGTGCTAGAATCGAAGGCCAAATATTATTAGACAACGAAAACATTTATGATAAATCAGTAAATGTTGCTGCGCTTAGAAGACGTGTTGGTATGGTTTTTCAAAAGCCTAATCCATTTCCAAAGTCAATTTTTGAAAATGTGGCTTACGGTCTAAGAATTCAAGGCATCAACGATAAGAGAATTTTAGAAGAAACGGTTGAGAATTCATTACGAGGTGCTGCACTTTGGGATGAGATGAAAGATAGGCTGAATGACAATGCCTTAGGTATGTCTGGAGGTCAACAACAACGGTTAGTTATTGCTAGGGCAATTGCTATTGAGCCTGAAGTTTTATTGCTCGATGAACCTGCTTCTGCATTAGATCCTATATCGACTTTAAAAATTGAAGAATTAATTAACGAACTTAAAGAAAAATATACTATAGTGATTGTGACACATAATATGCAACAGGCTGCTCGTGTGTCTGACTATACTGCATTTATGTATATGGGTGAATTAATTGAAATGGGTACAACCAGCGAACTATTCACGAATCCAGTAAAAAAACAAACTGAAGATTACATTACCGGTAGGTATGGTTAATTAGGAGTAGGCAATGGAAAACACTAAAATAGGGCATCACATTTCAGAGCGCTTTAATGTTGAATTAGAAGATATTCGCAATAAAGTGTTAATGATGGGAGGTTTAGTTGAGCGCCAAATAGAGTTAGCCATTGAAGCCTATGCGACGGGTAATATGGAACTTGCAGAGCAAGTGATTAAGCAAGACAACGAAGTTGATGAGCTTGAAATTCAAATTGATCAAGAATGTACGCAAATTTTAGCATTAAGACAACCTACGGCTTTTGATTTAAGATTATTAATTACTGTCATTAAAATCATTCACGAAATAGAGCGTGTAGGTGATAAAGCAGAACGAATAGCCGAAATGGCTATTAAATTGGCTGGTACGGAAAATAAGCTATCGCATTATGAATTAGATCATATGGCCGTTTTAGTTAAGGGTATGTTACATGATGCGCTTGATGCCTTTGCAAGAATGACTCTTGATGATGTGCCTGCTATTACTGCTTTAGATATTAATGTTGATCGGGAATACGACAGCATTCTTAGACAGTTAATTACTAGAATGATGGAAGATCCTAGAAATATTACTCGTACATTGGATGTGCTTTGGACAGTTCGTGCTTTAGAAAGAATTGGCGACCATGCTTGTTATATCTGTGAACATATTGTGTATATGATCAAGGGCGAAGATGTACGGCATTTATCTCAAGAAGAATTAGAGAAAAGAGTAAAATTTAATTAATCTTCAGGTGATGGTGAGTTTTAAATTTACCATCACATCAGATTTTTCTGCTACCTACTTCAATTATTTGTCCATAACTTAGGCTTGCATCATTACAGGGTAATAGTTGATGCAAGCTAACGTGATAACCTTCAGTTGTTAATAATTCGATTGCTTGTTTTGTTAATAAGCGGTTTTGAAATACCCCTCCACATAAACCAATTGTATTAAATTTCCGCTCTTTATTTATTTGCTTAACTTGCTTGACTAACATTTTCGCAAGACTTGTATGGAAGCAACTGGATTTTTTTTGTGCGTTCCATTGTGTATTTAACAGCATGGTAATTAATGGTGTCCAATCACTTTCCCATAATCCATTTTCTTTACCAATTAAAGGCAAGTCGATAGCAATCCCGGTATTGTTATCCGCTATCGTCTCTAACCACATTGGCGCATGGCCATCGAAATCAGCTTTGTAAACTTGATGAGTTAGTGCTGCTGCGACATCGAATAGCCTTCCTATTGAGCTTGTTATAGGGCAGTTAAATTGTTTTGTCCAAACTTGCTTTAGTAAACGGGAGTCAAAAGGGCATTCCATCCAATTTTTTTCTATTTCCCAGCAAGCACTTAGCGCCGTTCTCCAAGGTTCAGTAGTGGCTTTATATCCACCTATGAGTCGAAATGGCTTAATAGAAGAAACTCTTTCCCAGTTACCAGGTTTTCCATATAAGCCTTCGCCTCCCCATAACGTCGCGTCTTCTCCATAACCTGTGCCATCCCAAGTAAAAAATAATACATCCTCGCTTAATTGTTTTTCTGCATATAATGCAGAAGCATGTGCGTAGTGATGAAATACTTCGTTGACTTTAAGTATATTTGCCTTAGCCCATCTATGTGAGTTGTAATCTGGATGGGCATCACAGACATACTCGTTAAAACTAACACCATAAAGTTGGCTTAATTGACTAATTGTATCTTCAAAAACTTGCATACTTCTTGGTGAAGTAAGGTCGCCAATATGAGGTGATATGACAATTCGATTGTCCCAAGCCAAGGCGATAGTGTTTTTAAAGTGTCCGCCCAATGCAACTAAGGGGTTTGCTAACGTAATAGGTAAATCAAATTCTAGTGGAGTAATGCCTCTTCCTAGCCGAAATGGCAGAGGGTTGTTATTTATAACACTATATACGGAATCTTCTGCCGTTCTTAAAATCTCAATATCATGATGTAAAAATGCATCAGCAATATGTTCCATTTTAGATTCAACTTGATTGTTATCTAATAAAATCGCATCACCACTAATATTTGCAGATGTTATAACAATTGGTTGATTGACCCCTTGTAGCAATAAATGTTGTAAAGCAGTATAGGGCAGCATAAAACCAATTTCATTAAGTCCGGGTGCTACTGCATTAGCGATAGTTGAGTATTTGTTTTTTTCTATAAGAACTATAGGGCGATCATCTGCGTTTAATAATTTTCTTTGTGATTCAGATGGTTTAGCAGCGTGTTCTTTTAAGGATTCATTACTTCTTAACATCACCGCAAAAGGTTTTAATGCTCTAGATTTTTTTTTGCGTAGCGTATTGACTGCTTTTTCGGAAGTTGCCAAGCAGCATAAATGATAGCCACCTATCCCTTTTATTGCGAGAATATGTCCTTTATGAAGAGATATAATCGCTAATCTTAGCGCTTCATTTGCGTTAGTGGTTTTTAACTTATCTTGCTTAAAAGATAATGACGGGCCGCACTCTGGACAAGATAAAGTCTGTGCATGATAGCGTCTGTCTATCGGGTTTTTATATTCAGTTATACAACTTTCACACATCTCAAAATTCACCATACTTGTAGAACTTCGATCGTAAGGAAGTTTTTTAATAAGCGTATAGCGAGGTCCACATTGAGTACAGTTAATAAACGGATATTGATAGCGTCTATTTGTGGGTGTATTGAGTTCTAAGAAACACGTTTTACAAATACTATAGTCTTGGGGGATTTGAGCGTATTTAATTATACTTTGTTTGCTTTCATTGATCGTAAAGCATGAATATTTTTGAGGTTGGGCAGCATCAACTTTGATATGTTTGATTTGTGTATTTAATGGCGCTTGAGTCAGTAAAAGATTTTTAAAATATTCAAGTTTTTCTCTATTTCCTTCTACCCATATTTTAACCAGACCACCTTCATTACGTACCCACCCAAATAAGTTCAGTTGTTTTGCTAAAGAACTTACAAAGGGTCTAAACCCAATACCTTGAACTCTCCCGCTTATTGTTATGTGTCTAGCTATAAGGGATTTATCATTCATTCTAGATTATTAATCGAGTAAAGAAATTTTATCTTCGGTATTTTCAATACCTGAAGACCACCAAATTTTACAAGCGCCTTCATCTGAAACCATACAAGGTCCAATAGGAGTTCTAGGTGAACAAGTACGTCCATATAACGCGCATGCATGGGGTTTAATTTGACCCAGTATCACTTTGGCACAGTCACAACCAGGAGGCATTGTGCCAGCATTTTTTCGGGCTTGATGCGTATATTCTGGAAAATATAAACGGGCATTATTGGCTGATAAATGCTCAGCTAGTTCGTAGCCTGAATTAGGTATAATTCCTATCCCCCTCCATGTGGCATCAACAATTGAAAATGCTCTGGTGAGGAGTTGTTGAGCTTTTAAGTTTCCACTTGCTTGAACTACTTGAGTATAAGTATTATCTAAGAAAATTGTATTTTCAATATGTTGTCGTAATACAGAATAAAGTGCACACAGTAAACTCTCTGATGTAAATCCTGCAACAGCGGTAGGTATTTGATATTTGGTGGTTACAAAACGCCATTGTTCAAAGCCCATAATAGTTGCTACATGACCGGGGGCAATAAGAGCATCAAAATTTTGTTCATCAGAATTGAGTAACATATTGACAGCAGGCCATGTTAATCTGCCACTCATAAGTAATAGTAGATTTTGAGGGATACCTTCGGACAACATTGCAGCAACGGGTGCGCAAGTTGTTTCAAAGCCAGCAACAAAAAATACTATGGTGCACTCGGGATGTTTTTGAGCCATGCTAAGGGCTTCTATGGGTGATGCAATAGCATGTATATTTGCACCTTTTGCTTTAGCTTCATCTAATGACCTTACACCGTTAATAGGTGTATTAACGGGTACTCTAAATAAATCACCAAAAGCGAGTAAAATTACGTTTTCATGCAGGGCAATTTGTATCGCTTGGTAAATGTCTTCCTCTGGGCAAATGCATACTGGGCATCCTGGGCCAGGTATAAGGTCGATATACTTAGGTAATAAACTTCTTAGGCCCGCATGCGTAATTGACCGCTCATGGCCGCCACAGACATTAATTACCCGTATTGTTTCAGTGATGGGTAGTTGATGAATAAGTTTTAGTAACTGTTTTGCATCACTAACCATACATTTATTGCTTTGGCTTTAGAACAGGATGAAGTTTTTTAGACGTTTGGGTATGAATAGTTATGCCTTCAGTCTGAATTTTTGGTTTTAGCGTTTGATGATTAAGTAGGCGTGCTTGGTGATGTTTTATTTCTGCCATTAGCCAAGAGCCCCAAGTATCGATAGTTGCAATATTTTTAGTATTAAAAGTCAGTATAGGAGCTTTGTTAGCCAAATTATGAATATTTTCTTTAGCCTTATCGACAGAAAAGTCATCTAAATAGGGTAGCAAATCAGATTTAGTTATCAGTACTAAGTCAGCAGCCTTAAACATAACTGGATATTTAGAAGGCTTATCATCACCTTCTGTCACAGATAATAACACTACATTTAGATGATGGCCTAAATCAAAACTAGCAGGGCATACTAAGTTACCAACGTTTTCAATAAATAATAGATCTAAGCCTTTAAGGGATATATGGTGAAGCACATTATGGATAAGATGTGCGTCTAAATGGCAGGCGGTCCCCGTGGTTATTTGATAGGCAGGCACACCTTGAGCTTTGATTCTTAAAGCATCGTTCTCAGTTTCAAGATCACCTTCAATGACAGCTATATTGAGAGACGCTTTTAATGATTTAATGGTGGCTTCTAATAAAGATGTTTTTCCTGAGCCTGGAGCAGACATTAAGTTAATAACTAATACTTTTTCTGTATCAAAGTGTGCACGATTATGATCGGCTTGATTATTATTATGCGTGAGTAAATTCTGTAATACTGAGATTGTTGTTAAGCCTTTTTGAGGTTTTTCAGCATTAATAAATGGCTGATTACCCGGTGTTACATTACAGCCACAGGTATTACACATTGTTGCACCTTCAGATTTATTATGAAGCAGTATATAAGGCTAGATTAGCCAATATTAATTCATTGCCACTAATTAATTGTGAATTATTACTTTGGCAAAGATTACAAATTAAATAGTTTACAGAAACTGTTGATTGTTGATTGCAATCATTACATACAATAATAACAGGAGAGGATTCTATAATGAGTTCTGCGTTCTCAGCCAGTGTAGAAACTTTAAGAATTGAGAAAGCATTTTCTAGTAAAAGTGGTTCTATCCCCGCTAATGGTCCAATGTTAAGGGTAATTGACTCTACATATTCGGCATGATTTTTCTTGGCTATGTTTAGCACTTGCTCAAGTAAATCCTCGCATAAAGACAATTCATGCATACTAATCGGATGTTGCTTGCATTTGGTCAATTAATTCCCAAGTAGATAAAGCTTCCGCTACCGTTATTTTTTGTAAAGCATAACCAACGTGAATCAAAACATAATCGCCAACTTGAATTTGTTCTTCTTGCAATAAAGCTAAACTCACTTCTCGCATGACACCATGGGTCATGCATTTGGCATTATTACCCGCTATGTTAGTAATCTGCATAGGTAAGGCAAGACACATGATATTTACCTATATAGTTTAATGATAAGTTAAATAACCTTTCTACTTAGAATAATTATTGATAGAAAAATTATCTTCATCGGTTAAATCTAATTCAATTGATTCACCTGGAATTCTTTTTTCCTCAAAAATCCACTCACCTAAGTCAATTAAACGGCATCGATCACAACAGAAAGGTTTAAATTTATTTTCTGGTACCCAATCTACAGTGCTCTTACAAGTGGGGCATTTTACGCTTAGTTGTTTATTAGATAACGACATTAAAATAAACAACGAGTCAAAGTAAAAGGGATGTCCGTAATACATTGAACAGGTATTTTGTTATCTGGCATGACTTCCATAAAGCGGATATTGCATCGGTGTTTACCACCACTAATCTCAGCAAAACATTTTATAGATTTATCAACATTCAGTCTAATAAGCTGATAAGGTTGATTTTGATCTAAAGCAATTTGATAAAAACCCGCTAGCGCTATTTCAGGTTTTGGATTGCAACTATTGCGGATAAAATTAAGAATATAGTTTAATGCGGTATTTATATCTTTGAAAGGTCGAAACCAGTTTTCTAAATCGTTAACTCGATTTTCTTCAGCTTGTGTTAACCAGTAATGATATTCTGGTAAATCAAAAGAACAACTGCCACCCGGAATAGAACTGCGCTGAGCGATACTTTGTAGTAAGTTATTTTCAGTATTACCCAATCCCAGTTTTTCGGTCATTCCATGCAGTTTTTTCGTTACTTCATCTAATTGAGTCAGAATTCCCTGAAGCATTTCTTTATTGACACCCTCACTATTCGCTATTTTTTTTAATACAGTGGTTTGGCGGGTTAATTCTTTTAATACTTCTGACCTTAAATCAGTGCGTTTAAATATAGAAATAATATCGAGTAATACGGTAATAGCTGCACGTTTGTCATTAACAACGGGACTTGCAGAAAAATGAATAAATTGATTGAAAAGATGTTCGAGTCTTATGAATACACGTATTTTTTCATTAAGTGGAAATTCATAAGTTATGGTGTTGTTCACAGACAAAACGATCCTAGTGCGTACTGATTGAAAGGTACAAATTGTGCAGTTTTTTAACATCTTCTGCAAGTTTATCGTGTGTTCCGGTATTAATTATTAAATCATCAGCATGGCTGAGTCTAAACTCTCTTGATACTTGATTGTTAATGAAGGCTTTTATAATGTCTATACTCATTCCATCTCGAGACAATAGCCTATTAATTTGCTCTTCGACACTACAATCAATCACTAAAACTCTATCTACCAAATCTGTCATCTGTGTTTCGAAAAGCAAAGGAACACTAATTACACAGTAAGCCTGATTTAATAGTTTAATTTCTGACTCTATCTTTTCGTATATAAGAGGATGCAGTAAGTTCTCTAATATTTTTTTTTGTTCGGGGTTATCAAAAATAATGCTTCTCAAGGCTTGTCTGTTTAAAGAACTATCAGTATTGACGACAGACTCGCCAAATAGTTCCTTAATTTGCAGTAGTGCGGGTTGGCCATTTTCAACTAATTGATGAGATATGATGTCTGCATCAATGATTGGTACATTGAGTTTATCAAAAATTGTTGTTACAGTGGTTTTACCACTGCCAATGCCGCCGGTTAAACCGATTTTAAGCATTTTTAAAGACCAAAAGCAGAAAAATAGAACTGATTAAGTTCTTCTCCCCACAAAAGTGCTAGCCAACCCGCTATAGCTAAATAAGGTCCAAATGGGAATGGCGAAGAGTGATCCCGTTTATTTAGTGATATCATGATCAAACCTATAAGAGTGCCAACTAAAGAGGAGAGTAGGATGATAAGGGGTAAGAAGTGCCAGCCCAACCAGGCTCCAAAAACGGCCAATAATTTAAAGTCACCAAAGCCCATGCCATCTTTGCCAGTAATTAATTTAAAACCATGGAATACAAGCCACAAGCTTAGATAACCCGATATTGCACCAATTACACTATCAGTACTCGTACTGAACAGATTGAAAAGACTTAAGAATAAACCTAGCCAAAGTAGCGGTTGAGTAATATTATCGGGTAATAATTGGTAATCAATGTCAATAAAACTCAGAGTAATAAGGCCCCAAGTTAAAATCAGTGCAAAAAAAGTATGTGTGGAATAACCAAAATGCATTGCGACAATAATTGATAGCACTGTGGTTAAAATTTCTACGAAAGGGTATCGAATGGGTATTTCAGTTTTACAATTAGCACATCGACCTTTTAAAAAAATATAACTAAGAACGGGTATATTTTGGTGAGGCTTAATGGCTGATTCACATTTAGGGCAATGAGAGTGAGGTATCGCTAAATTAAAGAGTTTCTTTGGCGGGGTTGTCACTTCAGAAGTTATCTGTAAATACTCTAAACACTCTGAGCGCCATTCATTTTGGAGCATGATCGGCAGTCGATAGATTGCTACATTTAAGAAACTACCTATCATTAACCCAATTAACCCGATAAATAAAGAAAATAGGTAATAGTTATTGAATAGGTTATCGAGTGTTTGTGACATTGTTTAGTTTTTGTAAAAAAAAATTATGGGCGCTGATGTTTCATTAAAGTATAGCATAATGTAGTGAGCGGTTTGTCTGCTATGTAATCAGCTTTATTACTAGTCGAGTTTTATCCAATGACAGCGCCCATTTGAAAAATGGGTAGGTACATTGCAATGACTAAGCCACCAATTAATAGACCTAATATCACCATAATAAAGGGCTCTATTAAGCTACCTAAGTTATCCATCAGATTATCAACTTCTGTTTCATAAAAATCGGCAATTTTAGACAGCATATTATCAAGTACCCCCGATTCCTCTCCTATGGCAATCATTTGCTGAACAAAGTAAGGAAATAAATGGGTTTTTAGCATGGCATCTTGAAGTCTTTGTCCGGTTGCTACATCTTCTCGCATGGAAAGTATTGCTTCAGAATACACATGATTGCCACAGACCCCTGCAACAGATTGCAGCGCATCAATAATTGGGATACCCGCTGCCGATAAAGTAGATAACGTGCGTGTTAAGCGAGCAATGATAGACTTATTTACTAATAGCCCAATAAGAGGTAGTTTTAGTAGCAGGCTATCCAAAAAATACTCAAAGGGTTTGTAATGCTTTTTAGCATAGTAAAGACTAAAAGAGCCTATAAATATCATAATCAATATTATCCACCAATCATTGATAAGCCATTGAGACATTGATAAAACTGTTTGAGTAAATAATGGTAATTCTGCGCCAAAACTGGTATACAACTCTTTAAATATGGGTACGACAAAGACTAAAAGTATTGTAGTAACAATAAATGCGATACATAAAACAGTACTGGGATAAATTAATGCTTTTTTGACTTTCTTTTTTAATAACTCAGTTTTTTCTTTATAACTCGCTATTTTGGTAAGCAGAGATTCAAGTATTCCTGCATTTTCACCGGCCTCAATAAGATTGCAAATTAGATGATCAAAATAGTGGGGGAATTTTCTAAGGCTTTCAGCTAAGGTCTGTCCGTTCTGGATATCCTCATTAATTGCCAATATTAGATTTTTCATCCGTTGATTTTCATGACCGTGGCCTATAACAGTAAGGGCTTGGACCAATGGAATGCCAGCATTCAGTAAGGTCGCTAGTTGTCTGAAAAATAGTGCAATTTCGGTAGAATTGATTGTTTGGATATTAATTTGGAATAAAGGCTTTATTTTTAATGATATCGCTGAAATTTGATAACCTTTTTCTTTTAATGCAACTCTAGCCAACAATAAACTTTTGGCATTAATCGTGCCTTCATGAAAAGTATCGTTGTTATCCGTGCCTTGCCAGTTAAAGTCAAAATAATCATCTTTCAAGGGTTTAGACATGGTTACTGTTTTTCTTTAGTAATTCGATCTATTTCTTCTAAACTGGTGATGCCCAATCTAACCTTCTTTAAACCGGATGCTCTTAAGGTATTAATTTCTTCTAAATCTGCTAAAGCAGCAATTTGTTCAGCATTGCCGTTATCTAATATTAAAGTACGCATGGTATCGCTTAAGGGCATTATTTGAAAAATACCTATACGGCCTTTATAACCCGATTTGCAATGATCACAACCGACAGGTCCAAATAGAATAAGGTCTTTCAACTCTGCTTTACTAAAACCAAAATCTAATAGGGTCGCTTCAGGTAAATTGACTATTTTTTTGCATAAAGGGCACAAGCATCTCGCTAAGCGTTGCGCCATTATGAGTACAATTGCTGAAGCAATATTGTAGGGTTCGATACCCATTTGTAAGAGTCTATTGAGTGTTTGTGGTGCATCATTTGTATGCAAAGTAGAAAGTACTAAGTGGCCTGTTTGGGCAGCTTTTACAGCAATATCAGCAGTTTCAAAATCTCTAATTTCTCCTACCATTATTACATCAGGATCTTGCCTTAAAAAGGCTCTTAATGCAGAAGCAAATGTTAGGCCTGTTTTTAAATTAACATTAACTTGATTAATGCCATCAACTGTTATTTCGACCGGATCTTCTACGGTACAAATATTACGTTCAATTCGGTTGAGTAAATTTAATGCGGTATATAACGTTACCGTTTTACCACTTCCGGTAGGGCCGGTTACTAAGACCATGCCATAAGGTTTATTAATAGCCTCTAAAAATAATTTTTCTTGTTCGGGTTCAAAGCCCAATTTTTCAATGCCAATCTCAGCCTTGTTTGGATCAAGTATGCGTAAAACAACTTTTTCACCGAATAGAGTAGGGCAGGAATTGACTCTAAAATCTACTGATTTGTTTTTATTTAGCGTTATTTTAATATGTCCATCTTGAGGTATTCGATGTTCTGAAATGTTTAGTTTTGCCATGACCTTAATTCTGGAAATAATTCTATTAGCAATGCTGAGTGGAGGTTTGGCATAAAGATAGAGCATCCCATCTGTTCTAAACCGAATTCGAAATATCTTTTCATAAGGTTCAAGGTGGATGTCAGAAGCGTTTTTTTTGATGGCATCAGCTAAGGCTTTATTTACAAAACTGACGATTGGGGTATCGTTAATATCAGTATCATCAGAGTTGTTCTCATGACTTAGGGGAGTTTCTAAATTACTATGAGCTCTTTCAAATAGGGTTAAATTTTCTGTGTCGGAGGCATCAATACAGATATCAATGGCTCTAGCTAATTTATGATCTTCAACTAAAATGACTTCTGGATGGTATTGGCTATGAAACTTTATTTCATCTAACGCAGTTTGATCAGTTGGATCTGATAGTGCAATAAATAGTGTATTGCCCCTTGAAAAAAGCGGTAGTGTATTGTGTTTACGAATCAGTTTTTCATTAAGTAGATGTAAAGGAAGCTTGCTTAAGTCTACAGCATTTAAATCTAGTAAAGCCAAACCATATTCAATAGACGCTTTTGTAGCCACATCAAGACCATCGGCTAAGTTATTTAAAATAAGGTAGCGTAATAAACTAAGCTGCATGTTGTTAGCCGCAATTATATATTGTTGAGCTGACGTTTTATTAACTTGCAGACTTGTTATCAGAAAATGATTAAAGCCTTTTGGCAGATAATCTTCGTTTGCAACATTTGGCATAAGATTATCAAATCGATTGAAGTTATAAGAGTCTAAATAACTCTACAGGGCAGATGAGTGGGAAGATATCTGCGTTGATGGAATTTATTACATCATAGAGACTAACATATACTACTATGTAGTATAGCGGGTTTTGACTAATTAACGCTTTTTATCTCATTATCAGTCAATAAATCAATCAAACGATAGAGGGAGCGCTTACAGGGATAGCACTCCCTCTATCGTTTATAGTGCTAGTATTTTAGTTTTTTGTTGCTCTAGATTATTTAACGTGGAGCGTAAATCCGCTAATTTAGCCTTTTCTTTATCGATCACATCCGCTGGCGCTTTATCAATAAACGTTGGATTGCTTAATTTACCTTCCACGCGAGGGAGATCATTACTTATCTTTTGAATCTCTTTATCCAAACGGGTTAATTCAGCTTCTTTATCAATTAAACCTGCCATAGGAATTAAGATGTTTAATTCCCCAACTAACGCAATCGCAGACTCAGGTGCTGATTCACTTGCGTCTAACCAAGTGATTTCTTCTAAACGACCTAGCTTTTTAAGATAAGCAAAGTTGTTAGCTAAGCATTGTTGGTCATTAGCAGAGCCATGTTGTAATAATATCGGTAAAGGTTTGCCAGGGGCAATATTCATCTCGCCACGGATACGACGCACCCCTAAGATAAAGTTCATTACCCAGTTGGTTTCTTCAATCGCATCGAGTTTGATCTGTGCATCATCACTGATAGGGTAAGCTTGCAACATAATGGTTTCAGCTGTAATACCGGCTAACGGTGCGACACGTTGCCAGATCTCTTCAGTGATGAACGGCATAATCGGATGCGCTAAACGTAAGATAGTTTCTAATACCGTGACTAAAGTATGACGGGTGCCGCGTTGTAGATTTTCATCTTCTGATTGCAAAGAGATCTTGGCTAATTCTAAATACCAGTCACAGTATTCATTCCACGTAAATTCATAAATCGCTTGGGCTGCTAAATCAAATCGATAGTTATCTATGGCATGGCTAGTGGTCGCAATCACTTGATGCAGTCTGGAAGTAATCCAAAGGTCGACTTGAGTGTATGACACAGGAGCCCCAGAAAAACCATTATCAAATTCTTCCGTATTCATTAATACGTAACGTGCGGCATTCCAGAGTTTATTACAGAAGTTACGATAACCCTCGGTTCTAGCTAAGTCGAAACGGATATCACGGCCCGTTGAGGCTAGCGATGCAAAAGTAAAACGTAACGCATCGGTGCCGTAAGATTGAATCCCATCAGGGAAATGCTTACGGGTATCTTGCTCAATTTTCTTAGCTAAATGCGGTTGCATCATGCCCGATATACGTTTTTCAACTAAGGCTTCTAATTCAATACCATCGATAATATCAATCGGATCTAATACATTACCTTTAGATTTAGACATTTTTTGGCCTTCTGCATCACGCACTAAACCATGAATGTAAACTTCTTTAAAAGGCACTTCACCTTGAAACTTAAGTCCCATCATAATCATTCTAGCGACCCAGAAGAAGATGATGTCAAAGCCAGTGACTAATACGCTGGTGGGGTAATGCTTAGCCAGTTCAGGTGTTTTTTCTGGCCAACCTAAGGTTGAGAACGGCCACAAAGCCGAAGAGAACCAGGTATCTAATACATCTTCATCTTGTTTAAGCGGATAGTCCGCCGCTAAATGATGTTTGGAGCGGATAGCGGCTTCAGAATTACCAACATAGATATTGCCTAAATCATCATACCAAGCCGGGATTCTATGGCCCCACCAGATTTGTCGAGAGATACACCAGTCTTGAATGTTACGCATCCATTCGTAATAGGTATTTTTCCAATTGTCAGGGACAAATTTAATATCACCATTTTCAACAGCTGCAATGGCAGGTTCTGCTAAAGGAGCTACTTTGACATACCATTGATCGGTTAATAAAGGCTCAATGACGCTGTTGGTTCTATCACCACGTGGCACCATCAACTTATGATCAACGATTTTTTCTAATAAGCCCGCGGCATCAATATCAGCGATCATTTGTTTACGCGCTTCAAAGCGATCTAGGCCTACATATTTGCTGGGGATTAAGTTATCTTCATCCGCAGTGTTGCTACGAATAGCTGCATCAACGGTCAAGATATTAATTAAACCGCCATGCGGTAAGGCTTGAATAACAGAGGTATTCCGGTGACGAGTCCATACTTCGTAATCATTAAAATCATGAGCTGGGGTGATCTTTACACAGCCGGTACCAAATTCTGGGTCAACATACTCATCTGCAATAATTGGGATTAAACGCCCACTTAAAGGTAATACGACAAACTCACCCAATAAGTGTTTATAACGTTCATCATCAGGATGGATAGCCACAGCGGCATCACCTAATAGTGTTTCAGGACGGGTGGTGGCAACAATTAAATGACCTTTACCGTTTGATAAGGGGTAACGCAAATGCCACATAGAACCATTTTCTTCTTCTGATAATACTTCTAAATCAGATACGGCGGTGTGTAAGACAGGGTCCCAGTTAACTAAGCGTTTGCCACGGTAAATTAAACCTTCTTCATAGAGTTGGATAAAAACTTCTTGTACGGCATCTGACATGCCCTCATCCATGGTAAAGCGTTCTTTTTCCCAATCTAAAGACGAACCCATGCGACGTAATTGACGAGTGATCGTGCCGCCAGACTCATCCTTCCATTGCCAGACTTTTTCTAAGAATTTTTCACGGCCATAATCATGACGGGTTTTGCCTTCAGCATTACATAAACGCTCTACTACCATTTGAGTAGCAATACCAGCGTGATCTGTGCCAGGTTGCCATAAGGTGCTGTAACCTTTCATGCGATGATAACGGGTGAGGGCATCCATAATAGTATCTTGAAACGCATGACCCATGTGCAAACTACCTGTGACATTGGGTGGTGGAATCATAATGCAATAAGATTCACCTTCTGATTGGGCGGCAAAATAGCCTTTGTTTTCCCAAGTTTGATAACAGCGTTGTTCAATAGAATGCGGGGCGTAAGTTTTTTCCATGTGTGAAGGGTCTTTTTTAATTATTAATATGATGGGTAGTAATCGGTATGCTGGCTTTTTGGTAAGTACTATAGCGCTGTCTGCCAGACATTTTAGTCGTTTCGTTATTATCTAAGATTTCCAGAATGCGTACTATATTACTAAAATCTTCGGGACAGTTTGTAGAAAGATTAATCACGGTATGTTGCCAGTCTTGGGGAATGCCGTTTGAACCTATTAGAATTTGATTTTTAAACTCAGGTAATACCCCGTCATCTATTTGATGAGGTACAAAGCTAGACGCTCTAAAAGTCCATAGTAAATCATCGAACTTATGGCTTTGTTCTGCATTATCCGTTAATACATAACAGTAACATTCACTCCGATAAGCTTTTTCGATGAGTTTGCAGGCAAACTCATCGCGTTTATCAATTGAATCAGATGACAGTACATAAAAGCTGACTTCAGCCATAAGCTCTATTTAATAAATATTGCGTTAATAATGGTACAGGTCTGCCTGTTGCACCTTTATTTTGGCCGGTTCGCCATGCCGTTCCCGCGATATCTAAATGCGCCCAGTTAAATTTTTCTGCAAATTGCGACAAGAAACATGCGGCAGTAATGGTGCCTGCATCTTTACCACCAATATTAGCGAGGTCTGCAAAGTTAGATTTAAGTTGCTCTTGATATTCTTCCCATAATGGTAAGCGCCATAAGCTGTCATTGGCCACTTCACTGGCGGCGATTAAATCGTTACACAAAGCATCACAGTTGCCTAATAAACCGCTGGGTACTCTGCCCAAGGCGACTAAACAAGCACCTGTTAAGGTAGCCATATCTATAACGACATCAGGGTTAAAACGTTCTGCATACGTTAATGTATCGCATAGCAATAAACGACCTTCGGCATCAGTATTTAATACTTCAATGGTTTTGCCGGACATGCTGATTAAGATGTCACCCGGTTTATTAGCGTCACCATCGGGTAAGTTTTCTGATGATGGGATTAAGCCAATAATATTGAGCGGTAATTGCATTTCTGCAGCTGCTTTTAATGTACCTAATACCGTAGCGCCACCGCACATATCGTATTTCATTTCATCCATGCCTAAGCCAGGTTTTAATGAAATTCCGCCCGCATCAAAGGTCAATCCTTTACCAATTAACACTATAGGCTTAACGTTTTTATCCCCCCCTTGATAATCCAAGGTAATTAATTTAGCGGGTTGTCTGCTGCCACGAGAGACCGATAACAACGCACCCATGCCAAGTTGTTCCATATCGGCTTCTTCAAGTACGTTAATGCTTAACTTGTCATATTGACTGCCTAAGGCAATGGCTTGTTCTGCAAGATAAGTGGGTGTACAAATATTGCCGGGTAAATCAGAAAGTAATTTAGTTAGATTGATGCCATCAGCAATGGCAATGCCTTGTGATAGCCCTAATTGTGCCAATGCTAATTCAGATTCTGGTGCAGTTACTGTGATTTTATCAACATTAAAATCAACGTCTTTATTAGATTTGTATGTGGTAAATTGATAAGCGGTATCATTGGCGATTTCAATAATTTGGCGAGTTTTCCATTGGCGATCACTGTCACAAACATCGACATCAGCCAAAGTGCAAGTCGCCAATTTAACTTGGGTTTTCTTTAAACTAAGGAACACGGCTTGTAACGCTTTTCTAAAATTTTTACTTGATAGCGCTTTTTGATCACCCAGGCCGACTAATAAAATGCGTTCGATACTGCTATCGGGTAAGGCATTAATCAATAGAGTGCACGCTAACTCACCGTTGTTGTCACCACGCGCTAATACTTTGTTAATGATATTAAGAATGTTCTCGTTAAGAGATGTTGCGGAATGGGTGAGTTGTAAATCTTTGTAAACACCAATAATGAGGCAATCAGTATGAAGGGTATTTACGGGGGTGGTTTCTAAAACATATTCCATAACTAAACTCGTAAGGGGGCTGATTAAAATTACAATGTTATAGGAGTTTAATCTCTAAACAGTATAAGACAAGTATTTCTTTAAATTATACAGCCAATAGCCTTTGCCTATATAGTGTTGATGAGGCGTAATGCTTAAAAAGGCTAAAGAATGTATATAACTGTTGATATCAACTAAGTTGATTTACTAAAAATGAATTGTCACAAATCTGTCATTTGATTGTCATGTTTCTTTAACTAAGCTGACATTAAACTGTCACTTTGGTTGATTAATCTATTTCGATATTTATCCGAGCTAGGTGGCAAAATACATGCAAAACACAGAGACAGAAACACTTATCAAAGCCACTAAAAAACTAGATTGTTTTTTAGCTGATACAGAAGCATTAATAAAAGAAGCTCAAGCCCTGAGATACCGCGTATTTGGTAGAGAAATGGGTGCAAAATTAAAGACCGAAGCGGAAGGTCTTGATTATGATGAAGTGGATAGCTATTGTGATCATTTAATTGTTTATGACAATGTTAACCAAAAGATTGTGGGTTACACACGCTTATTAAACCAAGATCAAGCAAAAAGATTGGGTCGTTTTTATTCACAAGATGAATTTAATCTAGATCAAGTATTGGCTCTACCCGGTCGTTTTTTAGAAGTGGGTAGAACGTGTGTAGATCCTGATTATCGTGGTGGTGCGGTATTAACCACGTTATGGTCTTCATTAGTGCAATATGCCTTAGAAGGCCAATATAACTACTTATTAGGTTGTGCAAGTATTACGCCCGGTCCAAGCGGTTATGCAATTGATGCAGTATTTAGAAACATTGATGAAAAGAATATCGCCCCTAGCGATATTCAAGTAACCCCTAGTATCGCAGTGCCTGCTGAATTAAGATGTCAACGTGACGAGTCAGGTATCCCACCTTTATTAAAGGCCTATTTACGATTTGGTGCATTAATTTGTGGCGAACCGTATTGGGATGAAGATTTTAACTGTATGGATTTATTTGTATTATTACCTTTAGATCAGTTAAAAGATCGTTACAGCAAACATTATATGAAAGGCTATCAAGCACCTAATGAAATCGAAACTGCGGCTAACCTATAAATTAAGTCGAGTTATTGTTTTATTTGCGTATGGTTTAGTATTAGCGGGTTTAATATTCCCTTTATTGGGATTATTAAGCAAAGCTAATATTGCCAAAAAAAGACGTGATGCGATAAAACAAAATTGGCTTAACAGTTTTAGTGCCATTCTTAATCTGCATATCACCCAAGAGGGTACACTGCCAGAAGAGGGTTCACTATTAGTCAGTAACCATATCTCTTGGTTAGATATTGTCGTAATTGGTAAATTTTTACCGGCTTATTTTGTCGCTAAAAGTGATATTTCCGGTTGGCCGGTGATTGGCTTTTTAGCCAGACAAGCGGGAACTATATTTATCCGTCGTGGCGATAAAAAACACGTCAAAGAAATCAATGAGCGCATGATCTGGTTGTTGAAACAACAATCTAATATCATCGCGTTTCCAGAGGGCACCACTACAAAAGGTGATGATGTCTTAGGTTTTCATGCTTCTTTATTTCAACCGGCATTACTGACCAAAGCACCTATTCAACCGATTGCGCTGGAGTATATTGGCCCTTCAAAAGAATTAGCACCGTTTGTAGGTGATGATGATTTTGTATCGCATTTATTAAGAATCCTAACGATGGAAAAAATTGATTTGGTGATTTCATTTTTACCCGTAATTAGAAGTTCCGGTAGAGATAGACTCTCTGTGAGTCATGAAGCCAGAGAATCTATCGTCGATAAAATTGCGCTTAATGTAGAACTAGCTAGGGTCTACGAGTAATATAAAATCATCCTTGCCCACGCCACAGTCTGGGCAACGCCAATCTTCTGGCACATCAGCCCATACAGTACCCGGAGCGATATCAGAATCGGTATCGCCCAACGCTTCATCATAAATGTGTTCGCATACTTCGCAGATATATTTTTTGTAATCAGCCATACTTAATCCTCAAGGTTAATAAAATCTAAACTTTAGTTTAGTAAGATTGAATTTAACAGTTTTATTATGAATTTCAATCTCTACTTTTTTAGGGTAATACCCCTTATTAGTTGTTAAGATGTGTAACTCAACAGATGATATCCATTGAACACAGGAACTAAAATGCCAACAGATCCAACATTATTAAATACTTTAGAAGAAGCGCAAGGTAGGAATCCACTTGAGTTTCCTTATGGTTTCTTTTTAGAAGATGAATATGCCGGTAGTGCAGGTGGGTGTTTTTTTTGGTACACAACAGAAGCTGAATTACATAACGCGATACATAATGATTTGTTAGAAGTGCTATCTGATGACAATGCGCAGGATAAAACCCTAGCAAAACAGGCTATTGCTCTGGTCTTCGAAGCCGCAGCCAAGCAAGAATTAGATGAGCTAGAACTATTAGCGACCTTAAATGAACTATTAAAAGATATTGAAGTGCAGATTCAGTTTTTAGGTTCTTTTGATAATCTGCGTAAAAGTAAATTGGATTGGTGTCGCTATCTTCGAGAAGAATACAGAGAAGACTATCTCGAAGATATTGATGACTTAACTGAGAAAAAATTACAAGCCTCCATTAAAAAACCGGATCAAGAAGACTTTGCAGAGTTTATTTTAGATTATTTATTGTAGACGTTAGAAATGATTGTTTAATCACGATCCCATCTTCTGTGGTTGTGTCGGTGCCCCTGTCCATATTCGTAACCTTCATATCGATAAGCTGGCTCATAATACACAGGCGCTGGCACAGGTACGTAAACTCTTTGTTGTGGATAATAGCCTTCGGGTGGGTAATACACTGGCGGTGGAACGGGGCGAGGGAGTATAGAGCCAATGGCTATACCCTCAAGTAACGGTAATATGCCATCATCTCGGTCTGCATAACTGCTAGCAGAAAAAGTAAGGCTTAATAAAAGAGATAATAAGATTTTTAGCATTTGTCATCCTCTTTAGTATTGTTTTCATGGATTCTGCAAGCAAGCTATTAATTAAATTAATAGTACGCGTTTTGACAATGACAATCACAATAAGTTTCAAATACAAATTTGATAATTAATGCTAAAACGATAACGATTAATTGATTAGTTTTTTTACGGCTGGGCAAAAATCACTCAGGCCTTCAGGTGTAGTAATGGCAACTGTAAAGTAATAATAAACCCCAGGATCTAAACCCTCAATGCGATAAGAAGATTGGGTGGTGACCGTAATAAACACCCAATCACTTTCTTTTTCTGGCAATTGTCCTTTGCACATCTTCCAATAATAAGATCCCGCCCTAGGATTAGCCAGTGCAGTTAGTTTTGCACTTCCGCTATGTGGGCCATCTGTTACCGCTAAAATTTCTTTATTAAACATGGCGGGTTGTTTACGCATGTTAAAACCGCTGCTTAATATTTTAGTTTCTTCACCATTGGATAACCGCTCTACATAATGAGCTAAGTTTTTAAAGATGAGCGTCGCACTTTTATCATAGTCGTGCATTATAGAAATAGCGGTATGGCCGCCATCTTGGCTAGCTTGTATAGCATTATCGAGGAGATCAGTAGCTATTTTGGCGTCATTTAAAGAAACGTCAGGATCGGTAAAAAATGGATTGCCGGTTAGTCTTAATAAGACGGTTCTAAAAAAAATAACTTTTAGGTTTAATGCAAATAGTACGAAATCGAAAAGAACTTTAGCCTGTTTCATAATTTATACCTAGGTGATTAAGTGGGTTGTCACGCTTGTACCTTAAACTATAAATTATAAAAAAGATATAAGTTATTGAAAATAAATAATAAGTTTCATTTTTGTAATATTGAAGTTGCAAAAAGTGCACATCAATGAGCTTTTAGGTCAATAGATTGACCTAACGCCCTAAAAGGTGCGTGCTTTGACTCGTATCACGCACCTATAGACCCTAATGAATCCCAAACTGAGTCTAAATACGCAGCTATAGGACTGAAAGGTCGGTGATTACACCCGATAGGCCAACTTATCGGGTGTAATCACCGACGTATTGGGTTAATAGGTCAACGTATCGGGTGGATAGTTACTCGTTTTACCGTAAAGGTCAGTCTTTCGGGTGTATAGGTCGGTCTATAGGACCGGAAGGTGGATAGATTGGGGGGGTGATAATTGGCAGGTATAGTGAGGGTGCTTCGATATTATCAGTCATTACTAATGTTGATATTTTTTTAACATTTTGGAATTAGGTAAATAAAATAATAAATTTATATTAAACAATGCATTATTAAATGTGTAATACAATTCATAAAATTTTAATATTTCATTGATTGACCGAGACATAGTTACTTAGTTATTATCAGATTAAACTTTATATTTTATTCTTGATTTATTAAAACTG
This sequence comes from uncultured Methylococcaceae bacterium, assembly GCA_903938485.1. Lineage (GTDB taxonomy): Bacteria > Pseudomonadota > Gammaproteobacteria > Methylococcales > Methylomonadaceae > Methylobacter_C. The sequence continues at coordinate 383 of CAJADF010000084.1, read as the reverse complement.
AGATTCTTCTATGCCACCCATTTCATTAAATACAAATCCAATCTTTGATGCTTTTCTTTCACCTATTGGCAGTGGGAATGAGAATGCACAGATAATCATCAGTTTTGATAACCTATTAGCTCAAAGTAATGCTACTGATGCAGATGGCACGGTTACCAGTTTTAACATTAAATCCGTGACTTCTGGTACTTTGTTCATCGGTGCAACTGCTGGAACGGCTTCGGCATGGGATCCGTTAACTAATTGAGACCTTTGCTTGATTAGGTGATCTCTGTAATACAATGGCCTAAAACTGATTTTTTAACTTATTTTGACGAAAAACAGACAAAATAAGCTAATTTATCCCCATAAATAAGGGGGATTTCCCCCTATCTCGCCTTTTT